>JAUSPJ010000233.1 GCA_030655795.1 Fidelibacterota bacterium
CCTGGACACCCACGACAGGGCGATTTCCTATGTGCTGGGATTGTCACATATCAGCAATATCATCTATATGAATGTCCTGGCGGCCAGCGGATTTCAGTATTCTGATCTGCGCGAAATTGCCAGCACAACATTTCTGTCGCAGATGATTACGGCGTCCAGTGTCATCAATGAAAATCCGGAGCTGTACTATTTAATTCAGAAATACAATCCCTTTAAACAGGAAATATACGATCAGATAAAACAGGCGATGACATCTGTAATAGATAGTGTTTTGAACGATAAACAGGAAATCTTCGTTCAAAGCATGTCCGTTTCCAGGGAGTGGTTAAACCAAGCGGAAAGTTCAGGAAAGGAGTAGAGTTTGCTCATTACCGGAATTATCGGATATCCATTGGATGTGACGCTTTCACCCCGAATGCACACAGCGGCATTCCAGGCGAAAAAGATTGAAGGCGCCTACCTCAGGATACCTGTAGAACCGGCCCGCTTAGAGGACGTTTTGAACGCCCTGCGGGTGATCGGCTGCAGAGGAATTAACGTTACAAACCCACACAAAGAAACGTTATTGCTCTTTCTCAATGAAATATCTAAAGAAGCAAAAGAGGTGGGCGCTGTTAATACTGTTGTGTTCGATGAAAATGGCCTTTCCGGTCACAATACCGATATCTACGGTTTCCAGACCTTGCTCCGCAATGTGAAAATCGATCTCAATCACAAAAATGTTCTGCTGATTGGCGCCGGTGGCGTCGCGAAAGCGGCTGCCTGGGCGCTCAGTCAGTGCAATCTCGCCAATCTGTATATTACGGATATCATCCCGTCAAAAGCCGAAAACTTAGCGTCCCGGTATGGCGCTACGGTCGTTAATTCAAACCCTCTCCACTCTCCTCTCACCACAACAGACATGGTCATTAATGCCAGCTTTGTTGATCTCCAGGACAACGTAACCCCTTTCATGCAAAGGGGTTCGTTGTATCTGGACCTGAATTATAAGTTTCCGGTGAAAAAACACAATGGAATCCGGAGCGTCAATGGGCTGGATATGCTGCTCTATCAGGGAGTCCGGGCGTTCGAGATTTTTACCGGCGAATCGGCCCCGGTGGATGTTATGAAAAATGCGTTAGGAATAAATAATGATTAGAATGATCAGCGCCGGCGAATCCCACGGCAAAGGACTTAGTGTTATTATAGACGGGTTTCCCGCGGGTTTAACGATCGATGTGGATGTCATCAATGCCGAACTCAAGCGCCGCCAACTGGGCTACGGCCGGGGAAAACGGATGCAGATTGAAACCGATGAAGTAGAAATCCTGTCAGGCGTTCGAAATGGTAAAACAATCGGCTCGCCGATATCGCTCTGGATCAAAAACCGGGATTACGCCAATTGGCAAAGCCGGATGAATGCGGGTAAACTGGACGTCGATGATCCGGTGACGGCGCCGCGCCCCGGACACGCCGATCTGGTAGGTGTTCAGAAATTTGCGTTAGATGATGTACGGAATGTCCTCGAACGGGCTTCTGCCCGGGAAACGGCTGCGCGGGTAGCCGCCGGAACCATTCTGAAACTGTTCCTGAAGGAATTCGGAATTCAGTTGTCATCACAGACAATTGCCATTGGGAATATTGAGGTGGCCGAAAAATCCCGTTCGGCGGAAGACATCGAAAATTCACCGTTGCGTTGCGCCGACCCCGAACAGGAAAAGGCGATGATGAAGCTGATCGATGCGGCTGCGGAAAAGGGTGATACATTGGGCGGTGTTTCGGAAATCCGGGCCAGCGGACTTTGTCCCGGCCTAGGGACCTATACACAGTGGGACACCCGGCTGGATACGAAAATAGCGGCGGCGACGATGTCGATTCCGTCTGTCAAAGGCGTCACTATTGGCGATCGTAATATCAGTCAAAAACCGGGATCAGCCGCTCAAGATGAAATATTTTACAATGCTGAAGATGGATTTACCCGTAGCAGCAATCACGCCGGTGGCATCGAAGGCGGTATGACCAATGGCAATGACGTTGTGGTGAACATTGAAATCAAACCGTTGCCGTCATTGCGGTCGCCCCTGAAATCTGCCGATATCCGCACCGGTGCAGCGGTGGATGCCCAAAAGGAGCGGGCCGATGTGTGTGTCGTTCCGGCGGCGGGCGTGGTGGCTGAGGCCATGCTGGCGTTGACGCTGGCTAATGCACTGACCGATAAATTCGGCAGCGATACAGTTGAAGACATTCAGACAAATTATAAACAATACATGAAACGAATATGCAAAACATCGTCCTGATCGGGTTTATGGGCAGCGGTAAAGATTGTGTCGGGCGGGCCATAGCCCAACGGAGCGGATTGACGTTTCTGTCTACAGATCGGATGATCGAGCTGATGGAAAACCGCAGTATCAGCGATATTTTTGAAAACAGCGGTGAAGCCTGTTTCCGGCGCCTGGAACAGAAGGTCCTGAAATCGATTAGCGGGATGCAGAATATTGGACTAGCCACGGGTGGCGGCATCGTAAAAGACGAACCTAACCGGAAACGATTATCTAAACTCGGGAAAGTTGTTCATCTTGAAGTGACTGCGGAAACAGTGAAAGATCGATTAACCGATGATGATAAACGACCGTTATTGAAACAAGCGGACGCTGTTGAAAAACTGCTCGATGAACGGGAAGGGATTTATGATTTCGCCGGTCTCTGTGTTATTACGGACGGCAAAACGCCGAACCAGATCGCTGAGATCATTATTAAACAACTCAAGCTTGACGGAAAACAGTCACAGCCGAAAGATGCTGAAATCATACCGGTGAACACCTCGTCAGGCGCATATAATGTTCATGTGGGCTCCGGTATTCTGGATTCTCTACCATGCTCAATTGATAAATTCCCGAAGCGCTGCGCCATTATCACTAATCCGCTGGTGGGCGGATTGGTACTGGATCGGGTTGTGGACATCCTTTCATCACAAAACATTGATGTTTTACCGATTATTATTCCTGACGGCGAACGCTTTAAATCACTTAATACCGTTTCGAAAATATATGATATTCTTTTAGAGCACCGCTTTGACCGCGGTGATATGCTGATTGGTCTTGGCGGCGGCGTCATTACCGACATTACCGGCTTTGTGGCGGCGACGCTAAAGCGCGGCTGCCGGCTGGTGAATATTCCGACCACGCTACTGTCGCAAGTCGATGCCAGCGTCGGCGGGAAGACCGGCGTGAATCATTCAGCCGGAAAAAACCTGATCGGCAGTTTTTATCAGCCGGAACTGGTTCTGGCAGACATCGATTTATTGAAAACTCTTTCAGAGCGGGAATTTCGCAACGGTCTGGCGGAAGTCATTAAAGCGGCGCTGATCCGGAATAAAGATTTGTTTGAATTTTTAGAATCGAATAAACATTCTGTTTTAAACAGAGATACCAAAGCCCTGCAGAAAATTGTAACTTGTTGCGTGGAGATTAAACGGGACATTGTTCAGGCCGATGAAAGGGAACTTTCCGGTGTCCGATCACTGCTGAATTTCGGGCATACGGTGGGCCATATGATTGAAGCCGGCAGCCATTACCGCGGGATTAAACACGGCGAGGGCGTGGCGATCGGAATGGTTTTGGAAACACAAATCGGAAAACATTTTTCAGGGATAGACGGGCGTGAAGCCGAGCGAATTATTACATTGATTCGTGACTACCGACTGCCGGTATCCATTCCCGGAAAACTTGAATTGAAAACTGTTCGACAGCATATACTGCAGGATAAAAAAATAAGTAACGGCGTGTTAAAATTACCGGTTCTGATGAGTATTGGTAAAAGCAAAATAGAGGAGCTGCCATGGGATCGTTTCGTGTCATACATGGACCAAATTTAAACCTTCTGGGACAGCGGGACCCGGATCATTACGGGACGCTGACGCTGGAAGAGATTAATAAAAAGATACTGGCATTTGCAAAATCCAAAAATGTCAAAGTAGATATTTTACAAAGTAATCATGAAGGCGAGATTATTGACGCCATTCAGAACTCAGGAGGGCTGACCGGGATTATTCTGAATCCCGGTGGCTTTACGCACAGTTCTGTGGCGATCCGGGATGCTATCGAAGCCGTGGATGTCCCCGTAATTGAAGTACACCTGAGCAATATCCACGGTCGTGAATCCTTCCGGCAGAAGTCGCTGATTGCGCCGGTTTGCCAGGGCCAGATCAGTGGATTGGGGTATCAGGGCTATATCCTTGCGATAGAGTATTTTATCCAAAAAACCACTTCCTTATAGAGGAGAAAGATTAACATGTTGATTATTATGGATGACTCAGCAACTCAAAAAGAGATTAAACGAGTTACTAAACTGATTCAAAAAATGGGGGGTGATGTGCATCATCTTTCGAACAATACAGCAAACTCAATGAGCATTTCCGGCAACCATTCCGGTCTGAACCCGGAAAAAATTGCCAAAATGCCCGGTGTGAAAAACATCAATGATGTGAAAAAACCCTATAAACTCGGCAGCCGTGAAATGAAATCCGGTGACACCGTTGTCAAGGTTGGTAAGGTCACCATCGGCGGTAAAAAGCTGGCGATCATTGCCGGTTCCTGCGCCGTGGAAACGGTGGAAGGAACCAATGAAGGCGGCCGCCTGCTGAAATTACTTGGCGCTAATTTACTGCGCGGTGGCGCCTATAAACCGCGCACGTCGCCCTATTCGTTTCAGGGATTGGGCAAACGGGGGCTGGAGATTTTGGCTGACGCCCGGGAACTCATCGATATTCCTGTGGTTTCCGAAGCGGTGGATACGGAAAGTTTTGACCTGGTCGAAGAGTATGTGGATCTGATTCAGATCGGGGCCCGCAATATGCAGAACTATTCATTGCTGAAACGGGCCGGCCGTTCGAAAAAACCGGTGCTGCTGAAACGCGGAATTTCGGCGACAATCAATGAATTTCTGCTGGCCGCCGAATATATTATGTCCGAAGGAAATTATAATGTCATTCTGTGTGAACGGGGTATCCGGACGTTCAACGAGTACACCCGGTTTACCCTGGATATCAGCAGTATTCCCGAGTTGAAACAACAGTCGCATCTGCCGGTGCTGGTGGATCCCAGTCATGCGTCCGGTCGCCGGGACATGATTATCCCGCTGTCCAAAGCCTCCATTGCGGCCGGAGCCGACGGAATTATGGTGGAAGTTCACCCGTTCCCGGATAAAGCGCTGTCCGACGGGTATCAATCCATTACGTTTGAGCATTTTTCGGCATTAATGAAAGAGCTGGACACGATTGCCAAAGCTGTTGGGCGGAGTATTTAAATGGCCGATGTCAGGCTATCGAAATTGCATCAATTGAACGGTGAACTGACTGTTCCCGGCGATAAATCGACCTCCCACCGGGCGGCAATGTTTGCGTCAATTGGTGAGGGGATCAGCAGAATAAAGAATTACTCCTCAGCGATCGACTGCCAATCCACATTGGACTGCATGCGGAGCCTGGGAGCCGATATCCGTCACAGCGGTCAGGACATTCATGTCTATGGCAAAGGGCTCCGGACTCTGCGCGAACCCGATGATGTACTGAATTGCGGTAATTCCGGCACGACGATGCGCCTCCTTTGCGGACTGCTGGCTGGACAAAACTTTTCCACAGTACTCACGGGCGACGCCAGCCTGCGCCGGCGCCCCATGGATCGCATTATCAAACCATTAGTAAATAACGGCGCGGAAATTTACGGACGGCAATCCAACCGGCTTGCGCCGCTGTATATTAAAGGGAGATCGCTGTCCGATGTGATCTATGAATTGCCGGTCGCCAGTTCACAGGTAAAGTCGGCGGTGCTGCTGGCCGGTTTGTATGCCGATGGAGATGTTCGGGTCATTGAGCCGATGGGCAGTCGTGATCACACAGAACGGATGCTGGCCTATTGCGGCGTGGACATTCAGCGGAACGGTAAGGTCATTTCCCTTGGTAAAAACCGACAGCTGTCAGCCCGTGACTTTCAGGCGCCCGGTGATATTTCCTCTGCGGCGTTTCTGATTGCTCTTGGGCTACTGGTACCCGGCAGTCATTTACGATTAAAGGATGTGGGAATCAATCCGACCCGGACCGGGCTTCTGACCGTTCTGGAACGAATGGGGGCTGATCTGCGGATTGACAACGAACGTTCAGTGTCCAATGAACCGGTCGGTGATATTGTTGTCCCAAATGCCAAACTAAAAGCAGTTGAAATTGGCGGGACGCTGATACCGAAACTGATTGACGAGCTGCCGCTGATTGCCGTCATTGCGACTCAGGCGGAAGGCCGCACTGTAGTCAAAGATGCGCTGGAACTTCGCATCAAGGAGAGTGACCGCATCGCGGCGATTGTCGGCGAACTGAAAAAGATGGGCGCGTCTATCGAAGAGAGTGACGATGGTTTTGTTGTAGACGGGCCAACACCTCTCCATGCCGCCGAATGCAAGAGTTATGACGATCACCGGATTGCCATGGCGCTTTCGGTGGCAGCCTGGATTGCCGATGGTGAATCAACGATTCAGAATGCCGACTGTGTGGGAATTTCGTTTCCGGAGTTTTATGACATTGTCCACAATTTATAAATAATACCCGGCCCAATTTTTATCAAAAGAATTCCCGATGCTTGCGTCGGAGTTGTTCATTACTAAATAGCGTCAGGTACAGCGATCAATACGGACATCGCTCTTATTTTCACTTTTTCAGCAACGGTTTGAGATGATTTATATGCCGCTGTGGTTTAGTGTTTAAAGTAGTCGGTCAGCTGTTCGTGGGATTCACGGTATCCGATCTCCATGGCTTCTTTCCCGCCCCAGAATTCCCACAGCTGCAGTTTTGAGAGATTTATCTGCAACACCAGGTCGGGATTGCAAATCTGAATTTCTTTGTTTGACAGCTCCGTCATCAGAATTAAAAGCGATTGATAGCCGATGTAGGTCAGGCGGGGCAGATGGTTCAGGCGGTTTATGCGGGCGATCTGGATTGCGTTGGTAATGCGTTCAATGAAGGTGTCACCTTTCTCTGCCCGGAGTTCTTTCGACAGGCTGATGGATGTGTAAAGACCATCGGATTGTAATAGGGGAGTTTTCAACACATTGACACCGAAAAGGTATCGTAGTCGAATTTTTTCAGTGCGCTCAAGGGCAGGTTTTCCCTAAGACCACCATCAACCAGCAGTGTTCCGTTGGCTTCCAACGGTTTGAAAACGCCGGGAATGGATATACTGGACCGGATGGCATCCACCAAACGGCCACGGTCGATATACAGAATATTGCCGTTCTGAAAATCAATCGTGACGGCGACAAATGGAATTTACAAATCCTCAATTATAGACAATACGACATCTTCAATTTCGGCAACGGATAAGCCACGGGCGTACATAGCTCCGATAATTGAACCTGCACTGGTTCCGGAGAGAAAGCTGGGCCTGACGCCGAACTCTTCCATGGCTTTCAAGGCGCCGACATGAGCCAGACCGAGCGCCGCCCCACCGCTTAACGCAACTGCTACTTTTCTTAATGACATGAATGATCCCTGTATCAATTGTAGTTATAATTTGACCCGAAAAATTGAATTTTTCAAATAATCCCTGAATGTGTAAGTTATAAGCCGATGAAATTCAAAATGTTTCCAATAATGCTAATCCGGCGGTCGTACTCACTTGTTTTGTTGATTATTATGCCGGCGAGCACCATTGCCGGGGCGCAATGGCGCCATCACTGGACGGTCTTCGATCGCGATCTGGGGACATCCCTGACGCTGGGGCCTTACCACAGTTATACCAATCTGTTTTACCAGTTTAAAAAGGACCAGCAGGTGTACATTTTTCAGGAAAACGAAGGACGCCTGTACCGGGACCTGCTTCTGCGTTCATATAAGCCGGAGTTTGGTTTGCTTGAATTAACGCTTTATCCCTCTACGGCGGTGTCGGCCTGGATTGAAAGCAGTTATAAAGAATTTTACGATGAATTTACGGTGTACAAAGATATCAACCTGATCGGCAGCATCAGTGGCGGTTACCAGGAGCCCTGGTCGGTCAGCCTGTTTGCCGG
>JAUSPJ010000242.1 GCA_030655795.1 Fidelibacterota bacterium
CCTGGAATCCGCTTTTGAGCTGCTGGACGGCTTAATGGTCGAGCAGGAGCGGGAGTTTCAGTGGCATCTGCAGGTGGATACCGGCCCGGTCTTGCCTATTGATTACCTGCTGGCCAATTTCAGCCTCGCTTCCCACGTGGAGGACGATCTGTACAAAACCAGGATAGCCTTCTTCGTGCTGCTCAATTATGAGGTCAAGACTCTTGATGAATTGATAAAAAGCAGCGATAAATGGTCCCGTCAAAAATGGGCGGAAATCCGCCTGGCCCAGAGTTTTACTTCCCGGGTTCCCTCGGAGATTGCCCAAAAACGTTATGAAACCTATGTCAAAGCCGATGACTATATCAGTAATTATAATATTTACATGCATAATTTGCTGGATGAGAACGGTCAGCGCTTGTTTCCCGAAGGCTTGAAACTGATCACCCACTGGGGGCTTCGCGACGAGCTCAAAGCCCAGTATGCCGAAGCCGATGGATTACCGCGCCAGCAAATGATCTGGAATGTGATGCAGAAGATTATTTTCCAGTAAATTCCCCGGGTCGTTATTAACAATCCCGATGTGGATTGGAAAGTATCGACCAATATGGTCAGCGGCGCCAGTACGGATAACAGTCGCGAACCGGATACCCGTTATGCAATGCTGAATTCCACTTTCCTGGCGGAAAAAGCGGTGGATCCATTTTATCCGATGTACCCGACAAAGATTGACCGGCGTTTTCAGCAGAACCGGGAAATTCCCGAGAAAACGGTAGAACGTCTGTTTACCGACTTACTGAGTTCCAAAGAATTTAAAAAGACCGGTGAATTGATCGGAAAACGGCTTGGTCGTGAATTGCAGCCTTTCGATATCTGGTACAAAGGATTCCGCAGCGCATCCAAACACAGCGAGCGGGAGCTGGATGGAATTGTCGCCGCCAAATACCCGACGGTGGCTGCCTTTGAAGCGGATATCCCGAATATTTTAAAGAAATTAGGTTTTAGTCTTGAAACGGCGGAATTCCTGGCCTCGAAAATCGACGTTGATCCCTCCCGGGGGGCCGGCCACGCCATGGGCGCCGGAAGGCGCTCCGATAAGGCGCATCTGCGTACCCGCGTACCGGCAGGCGGCATGAATTACAAGGGCTTTAATATCGCCATACACGAACTGGGCCACAATGTGGAACAGGTGCTTTCCCTGAACCGGGTGGATCACACTATTCTGCAGGGCGTACCGAATACCGCGTTTACCGAAGCCTTTGCCTTTGTGTTTCAGAAAAGAGACCTGGAACTGCTGGGTCTGGCAGCAGAGGATGAAAACAGGAAGCATCTCGATGCCCTGAATCAAATCTGGTCCACCGGTGAAATTGCCGGTGTGGCCCTGGTGGACATGGCCGTCTGGCGCTGGATGTATGCAAATCCCAATGCCACGTCTGCGGAATTAAAAACAGCCGTGATTCAGATTGCCCGGGATGTCTGGAACCAATACTTTTATCCGGTGCTGGGACACAAAGACGCCCCGATTCTGGCAATCTATTCACACATGATTGACGGCGGCATGTACCTGCCTGATTATCCCATCGGGCACATCATTCAATTCCAGATTGAGGAATACATCAAGGATAAGAACCTGGCCAAAGAGATGGAACGCATGTGTGTCCAGGGGTCAGTTACACCGACGCTCTGGATTCGCCAGGCCGTGAGTGAAGATTTATCGGTTCTGCCAATTCTGAAAGCGGCAGCAAAAGCGATAAAAGCATTATCCTGAAATTAGACAATACGTTTTAATAAAAAGGACTGAATCTAAATTTGGATCAGTCCTTTTTTTTAAGTAAAAGTTATGTGCTTTTTTAAGTATATGGCGGATCAGATTATCATTATTATAACGAACCGGAGCCTATAGATGATCAGATTATTACCAGAAAATTTGGCCTTGGCTTTGGATTTGGTGTTGATATCAATGCAAATTACTACTCACATTTGCCCGGATTCGTTATGCGTATGAGCTTAGGGGGAAAATATTTTATTGAGACAGATACACGGTATATGGATGACACGAAAATCAGAGAAGACCAAATTCGTGGTTTTAATATAACCGGATCGATTGGCATCGGTGTGAAATTCTAATCGAATAGTAGCGTTATAAATTCAAATCTACTGATAATACCCAGCGCAGGGCGAATTGTGGCTTGTCGTCCACCGGATGGGATACCCAGAACGGTATGTGCAACCCAACCGTAAAGGTTTCAATTACATTAAACTCAGTCCCGATGCCGGCGTCGTATTTCAGTTGATCCGTATGAATGTCATGAACAGACTGAGAAATCAAGCCGCTGTCGAAGAACATAATTAAGTCAAAAACAGTCGGTTCGATGGCGGCATAGCTCCAGCGGAATTCCGTGTTGCTGGTAATGATGTTGCGACCTTTGGGCGAGGCGGCTCCGTAGCCACGCATGTCACCGGCGCCTTTTACCAAGCGGAAAGATTCAAAACTCATGTTATCCAAAGTGTTCTTCCCGAAAAAATAAAAATAGTTCTGTAAAGGTATCTGTCCACCCGAGATTCCCAGAAAGAGCCGCTGATAAAGCCAGAGGTCACGGCTGGGCCGGTATTTTACCTGTGTGTCAAAAATAAGTTTCTGAAAACGGTAGTCTGTATCCAGTTCGGGGATACCGGCGCTGAAATTTACCCGGGTGATATGACGGTAGTCGCCCCAGTTGTGAAAATTGATAAACTCCGCAAAGGGATTCAGCAATTTGCCTTTTTGCCAGTTGTTCTCATTCAGAAACTCGAGTGTGCGAACGTTCTGGTAATCTATTCCGATGTTCAATTTTTTATAGCCCTGAATTTTATGCACCAGGGGGTAATTGATTTTCCCAATATAGATTTCCGTTTTCAGTGAAGTCTCATTCAGTCCGAAATAGTCCCGGGAGCGAAAGCGGATACGGGGTTGGAAGAACAGGGCCAGGATCGAGGTGCTGTAACTGACATCGTAACCGACAGTTTTACTGCGGATACCATAGTTGAGCCCCAACATCCATTCGTCCAGGCTCTGGGATGGAAAGATCGGACGCATATTGATCCAGTACCGGCCGCGAAATTTTAAACCAATGCGGCCAAGATCCCGTTGGTTAAAATCATAGGTTGGGTAGTAGAAAATCTGGTAGGCATCAATACTGGGTACGGCGATCAGAAAATTGAACAGTATTTTCGACGGATAGTTATTATTCAGACGGTTAAATTCCCAGATATTGCGTCGTGGGTCGAGGGCAATTTTCCGGAGGGGTGACTGTGAATAAAAAATGATTGTATCCCGGCCGCTGCTGCGAATGTTGGTAAAGGTCCGCAAGGTATCAAATTTCTCATCAACCGCTTCAATTTCGACCGGTAATGCCTTCAGTGCGTCGCCCTGAGTAATGACTCTGGTTTCATACCGGTTGGTAGTCGGATCATGGAAGCGTTTCACCTGCCGGATTTTTACGTCGGGAATATTTTCAGAGTCGATCCATAACTCCTGGAACAGCGACAGGTCTTTTCCACTTTTCTCTTCCACAATCCGGATAAAGTCCTGAGACCGGGTTGGCCGGTAGCGGTATATATCCAGAAATTCCAGGATACAGTTTTGAAAGAGCGAATCTCCGACATAGTAGTGGATCATACCCAGAACTTTCTGGCTTTTATAGTGATGAATCTGTTCCATCAGGAGCGGGGTGTTATTTCTGGTCAACGGCGACTGCAGCGGCCGGCCGATTTTCTCCTGATCTGCTGCCAGGGCGGCCAGGCGTAACACGGTATCTGCCGGTTTTGATTCAGTGGGCATCTGTATCTGAAGGATTCTCGATAACGACTTATACTGACCGGTCATGTATGTATTGGCGGCATAACCGGCCAGACCGGCGTTAATCCAGTTGGAAGCATCGGGATCTTCAAAGATATAGTAATGAAAATACTGGTCGGCAATTGACTGGGCGTAGCGATGGATTGAACTATAATCCAGGGCAGATATTTCTTTTATTTCCTTTGATCCCAGAATAATCAGGTTGGATGTGGTGACGCCGCCGGGAATGTTGGAACCGGTTACAGCTAAATGGGAGTGAGGGTAGGGGAATATTCTGGCAGAATAATAGTCAAGGATACTTTTTGTGACCATTTCGAGCAGGGTGTTTTTGGATAATCGGAAGCGCCGCTCGACGGCTTTCGGCATCATCAGTTGGACAGATATGTTGCCATGGTCAAAGGGAATGACGGTCTGATTTGAGGAAAAAACGATGGCCAGATCCCGGATACTTGCCCTTTGGAACCGGTGAATTATTTCTCTTTCCTCTGCAATGAAAACGGTGTCGATATCCAGGGAGCTGACTACGGAATAAGTGTCAGGTAAACGAATACTCATACTGTGAAAAGCGGGTGATATACATGACAGTTCCAGGCGTTCATAGGTTTCCGGTGTCCAGCCACGGGGAGTCAGGCGCTCGATTTTCGGGTAGAAATTAATCAAGTGGAAGTTTGAGCCGCTGTAGCTGGGACATAAGGGATGCCTGCCTTCGGGAATCGTCAGGGTGTAGTCAATTTCAATATCAGCGCTGTCTCCAACCGGTATGTTTTGAGGAAGAACAACGACCATACTCATTGTTTTTGGGATATTGAAGAGGCAAGGTTTTCCTCCGGCAGTAATGGTCTGAATGTTCAAACGGAGCGGTTCATTCAGCAGGTTTTCACTGTCCTGATAGAATTGACTTCGGGGGGATGCGTAGGCATTTGGAATGATGTGAAAATAGATT
>JAUSPJ010000105.1 GCA_030655795.1 Fidelibacterota bacterium
CGGCGCCAAACTATACGTTCATTTCGTGGATAAGCTGCATCAGCCGCGGACGCTCTGGTTGATTTTTTCCATGATTGGCATTTTTACTATTGTAGGATTGTTTTTGTATAATAAATTCCTGACGCCGAAAGATACGGAAAAACCACAGGATAGTTGATTCTTTTATGACAGTAACAAACCGGGTCCTGAGAAAAATCCTGCGCGATTGCAAACGTTCCGGCGAAAATTTATCCGCGTCCGGTGAGGTCGACACAATCCTGATTGCATTTCCCTTTAACGAACAGCATCAGAATATTGCCTACCGGGTGTTTGCGCCAATCCTGAAATCCGATGGAGTAAAAACATGCAGCCTGATCGCGGAGACAAACCGCGGGCTCCTGAAACATATTAGAACGTCGCAGATAATCGGCTTGACGATCCCGGCAGATCTGCAGAAGCAGCCTCTGCTGAGTGAATCCGTTAATCAGCAGTTGCGTCAGCGCCGGGTTGCCGTGGCGCTGGATTTGAACTCCGAATTTCATCCCTATACCGCTGCGGCGGTACTGAAGAGCCGGGCCGCCAGACGGATCGGCTTTCTTGCAGAGTACTCGGACCATTTTTTCAATATTCAGATTTCTAAAAAAGGGGAAGATCCAATCGAATCTTCCTATCGTTATATGGTCGGTCTGATCCGGGATTCCGGATTATTATGAAAGACAGTTGTATTTGATAATCCGGCGGGTTTTATTTTTGCTAAAATTTTACTTGACGCTTGCGCTCTATCGCTTTATATTTACCGCCGCTAATTAACAGGAGTCCCCATGGAAGATTTGGTATGTCCCGAGTGTGGAGTCGCCTTGAATGAGGCCGATCTACGGGAAACCCTAGTCTGTAAAAGCTGTAAAACAAAGTTACGTGATCCCAAGTATATTGATTTCCTCGAGCTGCTGGTCTATAATGATGTGGTCGACGATATTGACTTTTTTGATATGAGTCTCTATGGCGATGAAATTCTGAAGGACGAGCGCGAAGATTATGATGAACCGGACATTGATCCTGCAAAATTTGAGAAACGGAAAGAGGTCTGGGACGAGTTTGAAGACGATATCGAGCTCAAGGAAGGCCTGAAGGATGACAGCGATATCGAGGATGAAGCCTGGAACATCTTCGATGATGAAGCGCTGGAAGAGGATGAGGTAGACGACGATTTAGATGTCGATTTGGACAATGATTAATTATTAAAAAGCGACCGATGTCGCAAAAAAAGGCAGGTGATATTTATGGATCCCAACAAACCGGTCAACCAGCTGAAAATTGAACTGCCGGAAAACAAAGCCGAAGGAAATTACAGCAATTTCACGGTGATATCACACTCCGGCGCCGAATTTGTAATTGATTTTGCCCGGATAATGCCGGGCACTCCGAAAGCCGTTGTCCAGAGCCGGATCATCATGACACCGATCCACGCGAAAACCCTGCTCTACACGCTGCAGGACAACATTAAGAAATTTGAAGATAAATTTGGTGAAATTAAGTTGCCGGAAAAGGGCTTAGAGCCACCCTTCGGTTTTCAGCCGTCCCCCAAGAACAAACTGCCCAACTGACGTTTTATCGAAGATTCCTCTGGAACGGTTTACAGAAACCGGTCAAAATACTCCAGAAGTTTATACAATAAATCCACATAGGTCGGGTCAGATTCAATGACTGTCTCTTCCCAGGGATAGTGAATGAAGTCGATGCGTTTCCGGTGATCGACCATCTGGCGGATTAGTTTTTGGCTGTCAATCAGCGGCAGCAGGGAGCTGTTTTCACTATGAATGATCAGCAATTTGCCTTGCAGCCGGCTGACGATTTCCGGCGACGCCAGGTCAGGGCTTAATTGGCGCTCGCAGATTTGCTCATAAATAATTCCATCGTACAAACTGCAGCCCGGTTCCCAGCGGCTTTCCAGCGGGATGCCGACGCAGGTCCTGAAGCGGTCGGGTTCGGTCAGCAGCGCCACAATACTGAGATAAGCGTTGTATCCGAATCCCGTAATGCCGATGCGGGCCATATCAATAAACTCGTTTTTCGCCAGTTCGTCAATGACCGCACCGATCTGCTGCAGCTGGCGCTGCCAGGGAGCGGTGGAATCTGCGCACGCATTCATATTGGGAATTTGCTCAAGACCGGGAAAGTCAATGTCTGCGACCACATAGCCCTTGCCACTGAGCCACTGACTGATCAGGTTGGACATTTTCCACTCGTGCAGACCGCCGACCGGTCCCGCTGAGTTATTCAGGAAAATGATCAGGGGAAATTTATCCGAACTGAGTTGACCGGCGGGATACCAGAGTTTGTAGTAAATCTCATCACTGCCGGCCGGATTGATCATTTTTTTATCCAGGGCCGTATTCAGATGAGCGGCATTGGGGATGCGGGCGTCGGGAACCAGAAACGAGCGCGCCTTGCTGACGGGGAAGGTGCGGGTGAGAAAGAGTTGAGGCGGCGAGGATGGGGTGGAAAATATATCGACAATGTAGTTTCCCGTGGCCGATAGAACAAAGTCGTGGCTGCCGTGCAGATAAGAAAGATTCAGGACTTTGTCGGATTTTTTATCAATGGTATAGATATGTTTTTCATAGTGCTTGTCTTTGTTGGCCGAGAAGTACAGCTGGTCGTTGTGCGGATTGACGGTATAATCAAAAACATTCCATTTGCCGCGGGTAATGGATATCGGGGTTTTATGTTCCAGTCCAACGGTGAATATATGCTGGTAGCCGTTCTGAATGTCGCCAAAGA
>JAUSPJ010000244.1 GCA_030655795.1 Fidelibacterota bacterium
CCTCAATTACATCCACTCCCAAACGGGCTAGCTGATGAGCAACGACCAGTTTTTCATTCACGGTCAATGAAGCGCCGGGACTCTGTTCACCGTCCCGCAGGGTGGTATCAAAAATAATAATCTTTCGCATTTCCATAGTTACTCCTCAGTCTAATTCCCGTTACGTTTTTTCATTAAATAATAGGAAATACTGTCGGTCAATGCCTGCCAGCTGGCTTCGATGATATTTTCCGAGACACCAACCGTATTCCAGGTTTTTTTCTCATCACTGGATTCGATCAAGACCCGGACTTTAGCCGATGTGGCAGCTTTGGCATTAATGACCCGGACCTTGTAATCCGAAAGTTTCATTTCATCAATTTCCGGATAAAAATTAATCAGCGCTTTGCGCAGCGCATTATCCAGCGCATTTACCGGACCGACGCCTTCGGAGGCTGTATGTTCCATCTTATCATTCACAAGCATACGCACCGTTGCCTCGGAGCGGATTTCATCGGACTCATTTTTCTCGATCAATATCCGAAAACCCTGCAAGGTATAATAGTTTTGATATTCATTTTTCAGTTTTTTGATCAGCAGTTCCAGCGACCCTTCCGCCGCTTCGAATTCATAGCCTTCATGTTCGAGCTGTTTTAACTGCTGCACAATCTCCGGTATTTTGTCCTTATCGGATTCGAGATCAACACCCAGTTCATCGGCCTTGAAAACAATATTGCTTTTCCCCGACAGATCGGAAACCAGTACCCGGCGCTTGTTACCCACAGATTCGGGTTTGATATGCTCATAAGTGTCGGAATCCCGCATCACGGCACTGACATGGATACCGCCTTTATGGGCGAAGGCGCTCTTCCCGACAAAGGGCATATTATTGGGATGAATCAGGTTGGCAATTTCACTGACGTAGTGCGAAAGAGCAGTAATTCTGGCAATATTTTCCGAGGGGATACAGGAATAACCGGCTTTCAATTGCAGGTTTGGAATGACACTGCAGAGGTTCGCGTTTCCGCAACGCTCGCCGTAACCGTTGATGGTTCCCTGCACATGCACGCAGCCGTTTTGGACCGCGGCCAGGCTATTCGCTACCGCCAGACCGGAATCGTTATGGGCGTGAATCCCTAACGGCACCGATACATTCTGCTTAACTTCACGAACGATATCGGCAATCTCATTAGTCAGTGAACCGCCATTGGTGTCGCAGAGAACCAGCACATCGGCGCCGGCAGTTTCGGCAACTTTCAGCGCTTCCAGAGCATAGTCAGGATCATCCTTATAGCCGTCGAAGAAATGTTCAGCATCGAAGATGAGCTCTTTTCCGTTTGCTTTAAGAAAAGCGACACTTTCCCGAATCATATCCAGGTTTTGCTGTTTAGTAACCCGCAAGGCCTTTTCCACGTGAAATACCCAGGTTTTACCGAAAACCGACACCGCCGGGGTTTCCGCTTCCAGCAGGGCCAGAATATTCGGATCATTTTCGACTTTATTCTTCGCGTGTTTCGTTGAACCAAACGCTACAATCTTTGCCTGTTTGAAGTGTACATCTTTCGCTTTTTTAAAAAACAGGACGTCCTTGGGATTCGAACCGGGCCAGCCGCCCTCAATATAATGAATCCCGAATTCATCCAGTTTTTTGGCGATATGCAGTTTATCTTCCAGAGAAAAAGATATACTCTCGCTCTGGGAACCGTCCCGCAGAGTTGTATCGAATAATTTTACCGTTGACGTTTGCATCTTATTTTCCTTTTTTCAGCCAGGCCATCATACTGCGCAGCTGCTTACCGGTTTTTTCGATTTGCAATTCGCTATGTTCGCGACGCAGAGCATTCAGGGTCGGTCGCCCGGCCTGATTTTCCAATATCCACTCTTTGGCAAACCGCCCGTCCTGTACTTCCCGAAGAATGGCTTTCATTTCTTTTTTCACATCGTCGTTGACCAATCGCGGCCCCCGGGACATTCCGCCGTATTCCGCGGTATCACTGACCGAATAATACATCCCGGCGATACCACCCTCATAGAACAGGTCAACGATCAGTTTCATTTCATGCAGGCATTCAAAATAGGCAATTTCCGGCTGGTATCCGGCTTCCACCAGGGTTTCAAAGCCGCTTTTAATCAGCTCTGAAACACCGCCGCAGAGTACTGCCTGTTCACCAAAAAGATCGGTTTCGGTTTCTTCCTTAAAGCTTGTCTCAATAATCCCGGCGCGTCCGGCGCCAATACCACAGGCATGCGCCAGGGCCAGATCTTTGGCCTTGCCGGTAGCATCCTGGTAAATGGCAATCAGCGACGGCACACCGGCGCCGATTTCATACTGTCTACGGACCAGATGACCGGGACCTTTCGGGGCCACCATATAGACATCCACATCTTTCGGGGGGACAACCTGCCCGAAGTGAATATTAAAACCATGCGAAAAAACAAGCGCTTTACCGGGTGTCAGGTTCTGTTTAACCTCTTCGGTATAAATGCGTTTCTGTAATTCATCGGGCACCAAAATCTGGATCACATCGGCTTTGGCGCTGGCTTCCGTCGCTGACATCGGTTTAAAACCATGGCTTTGGGCTAGTTTATAATTGTCACTTCCTTCTACATCAGCTACAATCACGGTATATCCACTGTCCCGCAGGTTCTGGGCCTGGGCATGTCCTTGACTGCCATAGCCGATAATCGCAATCGTTTTTTCTTTGAGAATTTTCTGATTCGCATCTCTGTCGTAATACATCTTAATCGCCATTTTTATTTTCTCCTTTTTTTGGTAATTGATATTCAGCCATTGCAAATTCTCCGCTACGTATATATTCCTGGATTCCATAAGGGCGAACCATCTCGATAAAGCGGTCTATTTTCCGGGGGGTCCCGGCCAGTTCCATAATCACATGATCGGTAGCCACATCGATTGGATTGGCTTTAAACACCTGCATCAGATGAAACAGGTCGGTCCGGTTTTTTTCCTTTACTTCCAATTTTAGAATAATGTACTCCCGGACAATATAGTTATCTTTGTGGGAAATGTCCATTACCCGGACTGTATCGACGAGCTTATTCAACTGTTTTATGATCTGCTCGATATGTTCGTCGCTCTCCTCTACCACCAGACTGATTTTATAAACATTCGGATCTTCTGTGGGCGCCCCGATTACGCTTTCAATATTATACCCGCGCTGAGAAAGCAAACCAGATACCCGGGCCAGAACCCCCGAACTGTTTAAGACTGTAACGATAATTGTGTGTTTTTCTACCATTGTTAATCTCCTGTCATCATATCGCTTAAGGGCTTCCCGGCCGAAACCATGGGAAACACGTTCTCTTCACGATTTACAAAAAATTCCATCAATACCGGTCCCTCTTCGGCTAATCCCTTTTTCAAAACCTCATCAACTTCAGCATTGGTTTTTGCCCGGTATCCGATCATTCCATTGGCTTCGGCCACTTTCACCAGATCCGGCAGATACTGCGGTGGACAATTGCCGCTGGGCCCCCGGCATTCATCGGGACAATCCGGTGTCTGCTGCAGACAGACCTGTGAATATTTCTTGTCCCAGAACAGATCCTGCCACTGCCGCACCATTCCCAGGTAAAAATTATTCAGAACAATTACTTTAACCGGAATACGATTGATCGCACAGGTAGCCAGCTCCTGAATATTCATCTGAATACCGCCATCACCGGAAATGCAAACCACCTGAGTATCCGGGTTTGCAACCGCCGCACCCATGGCCGCCGGAAGACCAAATCCCATTGTTCCAAGACCGCCGGAGCTTAAAAATTTCCGCGGATGTCGGTAATGACAGTACAGAGCCGACCACATCTGGTGCTGACCGACATCAGTAACAATAATCGCATCATTGTTCACAAATTCATTCAAGCGCTCAATCACAAATTGCGGGTTGACGGAATCGTTCCCATTATTTTTGTAGCTCAGCGGGTATTTTTCTTTCCAGAATTCAGTTCGTTCATTCCAGGAGTTTTTCGAGCGCGGATTGACTTTTTCAATCAGTTGCTGTAAAACAACTTTGGCATCGCCTACCACCGGAATGTCGGCTTTGACATTTTTCCCAATTTCCGCCGGATCAATATCAATATGGACCACCGTTGTATTCTTCGCAAAGGTATGCCGCGGGCCGGTAATCCGGTCGTCAAAACGGACACCAACCGCTATCATCAGATCACAATCCATGAGTGCTTTATTCGCTGCAACCCGTCCGTGCATTCCGGGCATTCCCAGAAAACAGGGGTGATCAAAGGGAACTGAACCTAATCCCATCAGCGTGACAACCACCGGGATTTGTGTTTTATCAATCAATTGCAACAGTTCATCTGTAGCGCCGGCGCTAATAATGCCACCGCCGGTATAGAGCAGTGGTTTCTGGGCATGGGCAATCGCATCAGCCAGTTTTTTAATCTGACCATTATTCCCTTTTCTGACCGGTTTATAGCCCGGCAGGTTCACTGATTCCGGATAGCTGTAATTTTTCAACTTTGCATTGGCCACATCAACCGGAATATCAATCGACACCGGTCCCGGCCGGCCAGTTCGTGCAATATAAAAGGCCTCTTTTATTATTTGCGGCAGTTCCCCGACATCTTTGACCAGGTAATTGTGCTTACAGATCGAGCGGGTCAATCCCAGCATATCGGTCTCCTGAAAGGCATCGGTGCCGATATTGCCGGTCGCAACCTGTCCGCTAATCACCACAATCGGCGACGAATCAAGTTTCGCCGTAGCAATCCCGGTAATCGTATTGGTTGCTCCAGGTCCGGAAGTCACCAGACACACACCAACTTTACCCGTTGACCGGGCATAACCATCTGCCGCATGCGTGGCCCCCTGTTCATGCCGGGTCAGTAAAAATCTAATGTCTTTGGTAGAGTAGAGAACATCAAAGATCGGAATGACGACACCGCCGGGATAACCGAAGATGGTATCAACGCCTTCTCTTTTCAATCCATCTATTAATATTTCTGCACCATTCATAATATCCTCATATATGTTTATATCTATTTTACAATTTCAATACAGCGCCTTTACTGGCGGAAGATGCCATCTTGGCATAGCGGCCCAGGACGCCGTAATCCACCCGCGGTTTACGTGTTTTCCAGGTTTTTCTTCTCTGTGCTAATTCTTCCTCACTTACCAGTACATTCAGTTTACCGGCGGGAATATCAATCGCAATACGGTCGCCATCCCGAAGGAGTGCAATCGGCCCGCCATCCGCCGCTTCCGGCGCAATATGTCCGATGCAGGCGCCCCGGGTTCCTCCCGAAAAACGTCCGTCGGTAATCAACGCCACACTTTCGCCGAGTCCTTTGCCCATGATATAAGAAGTAGGCGACAGCATTTCCTGCATACCGGGGCCGCCCTTAGGCCCTTCATAGCGGATCACCACCACATCACCGGCTTTGACCTTATCATTCAGAATACCGTCGCAAGCCTCTTCCTGGCTGTCAAAAATCACCGCCGGACCTTCGAATCGGCGCATCGATTCGGCCACTCCCGCATACTTGACTACACTGCCTTCCGGCGCCAGATTGCCGTTCAGCACCGCCAGTCCCCCCGTATTACTGTAGGCATTTTCCAAAGTATGAATAACTGCCTTGTCTTTAATCACCGCGTCTTTAATATTTTCCGATAATGTCTTTCCCGTTACGGTTATGCAATCACCGTCAATCAATCCGGGCTCTCGCTGAATTTCGTTCAGGATGGCGCTGATACCGCCCGCCCGATCTACATCTTCAATATGGTAATCACTGGATGGTGAGACTTTGCAGATGTTTTTCACCCGTTTGGAAATCTCGTCTATTCTTTTAATATCATAATCGATCCCGGCTTCGGCGGCGACAGCGAGTGAATGTAACACTGTATTTGTCGAGCCGCCCATGGCCATATCCAGCACCATTGCATTATCGATAGATTTCTGTGAAATAATATCCAAAGGCTTCAGATCCTCGTTAACCATTTCGACAATACGCCGGCCGGCCTGACGATACAGATCCTGGCGCCGTTCATCCTCGGCAAGAACTGTCCCGTTTCCCGGCAATGCAATGCCAATGGCTTCGCAGAGGCAATTCATGGAATTCGCCGTAAACATTCCGGAACAGCTGCCCCAGCCCGGGCAGGCATTTTCTTCAATTTCGGCCAGTTCAGATTCCGTTATTTTCCCTTCCTGAAAAGCGCCCACAGCTTCAAATACGGAAATGAGATCGATGGTTTTACCAGTCGAAGTTTTTCCGGCTCGCATGGGACCGCCGGAAACGAAGATGGTTGGAATATTGACCCGGGCTGCCGCCATCAGCATCCCGGGAATAATCTTGTCGCAATTCGGAATACAGACCAGGGCATCAAAGCAGTGCGCCCGCAGCATGATTTCGACGGAATCGGCGATAATTTCCCGGCTGACCAGGCTATAGCGCATTCCCATATGTCCCATGGCGATTCCGTCACAAACCGCAATCGTATTAAATTCAAAAGGTAATCCGCCGGCGTCGTAAACGGCGTCTTTGACGATTTTTCCGACGGAATCGAGTTTGACGTGTCCCGGCACAATATCTACATAGGAATTGGCAATGGCGATAAAGGGCCGGTCAAAATCCGCCCGCTTTTTTCCGGTGGCGCTCAGCAGCGCCCGGTGGGGCGCTCTCTCCAATCCTTTTTTTACCTGGTCACTTCGCATAACACTTCCTTTTGTGTTAATAAAAAAACCCCTTCCGTTTCGGGAAGGGGTTTTAAAAGTTTTCTTTTCTCTGAAATTTAAATTGCCCCTTCCCTCCTGTCTACGAGCAGAATAATCAGGCTTATCCAGAGAATAATATGGTCTATGTGGCGGTTGAAATTCATTTCATTAATTCAAATTGTTAATGTTGATATTAACCGATTTTTATTTAAGTGTCAATTGAAATTTAATATTCACCGTTTTTTTATCTAAATATATTCCAAATCTCGTCTATTATTTATACCTTCAACTGATTCTTGAACACCAAAAGAGAAAGTTTTATGCACAGATTTTTACTCCTCTTAAGTTTGTTTTTCCTCTCAGTCGCTCTGTATGCAGAGACATACAAAAAAGTGCAGATATATTTTACCGATCGAGCGGAATTGCGGGAAATTCTACGGTCTGATATGGACATTGACCATGCTGAAATCCAGAGTGACAATTCAATTGTCGTTTTTCTCAGCTCAACTGAATACCGGCGTTTGCAGCACCATGGATATCGGCATAAAGTGTTGATTGATGACTGGCAAAACTACTACCTGAATCGTCAAAAAATGACGGCATTGGAAAAACAATCACAACTGCAAACCACCGCGAAAACTCACGGCGTGACCGGGTTTGAGTTTGGTTCGATGGGCGGCTTTTACACTTTTGATGAAATCGTCGCTGAACTGGACAGTATGCGTGCTCACTTTCCAAATATCATCATTGAAAAATTTTCAATCGGCCAAAGTATCGAGGGCCGTGAATTATGGGCTGTTAAAATTTCCGACAATCCCGGCCAAGATGAAGAAGACGAAGCGCAGGTTTGTTTTGACGCGCTCATGCACCTCCGTGAGGGCGCCTCCATGTCCACAGTCATGTATTTCATGTATTATTTGCTGGAAAATTACGGGAAAGACTCCGTTGTAACTTACCTTGTGGATAACCGGGAAATCTACTTTATTCCCTGTCTGAATCCCGATGGATATGAATATAATCGTCTGTCAAATCCCAGTGGTGGCGGCATGTGGCGTAAGAATCGTCGCATAAACGGGAATGGTTCCTATGGTATCGATCTGAATCGGAATTTTACTATTGGCTGGGCCTGGGATAATGAGGGATCAAGCCCCAATGGGTACTCAGAAACCTATCGCGGCACAGCAGCGTTGTCCGAACCGGAATCCAACTGTTTTGCGGAGTTTATTAAATCCAAATCCATCCGCACGCACATCAATTACCACACCTACAGTAACATTATCCTGTATCCCTGGAGTTACATTGCCGAGCCGCCGCCGGATTCCACCATTCTATTTGAATATGCCCGGGATATGAGTGAGTACAACGGCTATAACTATGGCAGCGGAGATGCCATCGGATATTTTGCTAACGGCACTCAATCGGACTGGATGTATGGTGAAGAAACCGGAAAAAATAAAATCTTTTCCTTTGTGGTCGAAGTCGGAACTTCCGGTGACGGATTCTGGGCCGATGAAAACCGGATTATACCATTAGCGGAAGCAAATATCGGTTCCAATCTCTACCTCTGCTGGCTGCCCGGCGGGTTTGCAGCAATTGCCGGCCACAATTTTCAACAGTCCCTGTTTCTGCCCGGTGATTCTGTCACCTGTGATTTTATAATAAAAAACCGCGGACTGAAAGCGATTGACAATATACACCTGAAGATCGAATCGTTATCCGAATACGCCCTGGTCAATGAATCCAACATTGCGATTAGCCCGTTGGAAGTATGGGAATCCGACAGTGTGATAATTCATTTCCTGTTATCACCGGGAACACCCGCCGGTGAACAAATCACACTCACCGCAAAATCATTTTACAATGATCTGCTGATGGACATTGACACCCTGGCGTTTTTTGCGGGAATGCAGACTGCCTTGTTTGCGGATTCGGGAAACGCTTTCGATTATAACTGGGACCAGTACTATACCAGCATCTACAATATCTGGGAACAGACTGACGACGATTTTCACAGCGCACCAAGCGCCTATACTGACTCCAAAAACGGCAATTACACTTCTAAAATGACAACGTCTATGACTCTAGCAGAAGGAATTGATCTCACTGGATATAGCGCTCCACGACTGTCATTCTGGACTATCTATGCAATCGAAACCAACTGGGACTGTGGAATGGTCCAAATCAGCACAGACAGCGGTTCAACATGGACATCGCTAAACGGAATTTATACCAATCCCGGTTCCGGAACCGGCGCTCAGGTCAAGGATATTCCGGTCTACCACGGATTCCAGACCAACTGGGTTCAGGAAGACATCGATCTGTCCGCCTACTCAGGCGAAACTATCCTGCTGCGCTTTGTTCTGAAATCAGACGATTACTTCGAATACGACGGCTGGTATATTGACGATATTCGGGTTTATTACTACACTATGGAAAATTATATAGGTATCAATACAAAACCGTTAGCAGAATTTGAATT
>JAUSPJ010000248.1 GCA_030655795.1 Fidelibacterota bacterium
TTTTAGAAAAATTCTACAAAAGTAAATTTGAGTTCCCGGTTGAAATAATCCACCTTATTTCGATTTAACAGGATATTGTTGAAGTCAATTTCAAGGTGAAATCGCTGAACCATGGTCCAACGAATTCCGGCGTTGAGATAGCCCAATCCCTCGCCAAGCCCCAGTTTGTTGGTTTCGTTGTCATTCAATGCGGCGTCGTATTCCAGAACCAGGGATATCTCCGGATTAATGTCCTTATCCAAACCGATGAAAAACGACGGATCGCGGTCGCCATCGTTGTCTTCCAGTGGATTAAAGTTGAAGCCGGCATGGAATCCCAGATTGCCGAGCAACCGGTAATTTTTACTGGCAACCAGGTAGAATCCTTTCGCTTTGGTGTCGTAGCGTTTGAGTGTATCTATATATGAGCCCTGTCCCTGAGAATTGAAACCTATCAGAAAGGCTGGCAACTTGGCGGATTCTTCAATAAACCGGTATTTGATTTCTACGCCCGGCTGATTATGCCATTGAATCTTCTGGTTGCCGATAATGCCGCCGCCGCCGTATGAGACGCCAAACATAAAGCGTTGTGAAATCCCGGCGGAAATACCCGCCAGCGCCCCGCCTCCGCTGAACAGGCGAAATTCGGTCAGGTAGGCGCCCCTGGGAATAATACCGGCTGTCGGGACTGTTACCAGAGTAACGGGTTGGGGGTAGATAGAGTTTTCCTGAGATACCGCCGGAATTTGGAGAATTACGATTGCTGTAAATAGCATTAAGATCAGTTTTTTCATAGAAGACCTATACATTTTGATAAATATACATTGAACGTGAAATAAAAGCAACTACGATTACATGCTTGCGAATGTGAGTTTTGACACAAAAATCGAATATCAAATAATTGACAGTCTCCCAAATGAACTCTATATTTAACAAAGAAAATATTTTTGCGGGAGGTTCAAATAACAAAGCGAAAACAGAATAACAGGCCGAAAAAGAAAAATAAATTTTCCGTACCGTTTGATGTTGCGCTTTTAGTGGGCCTTGGCACCCTGATATTTATTTTACTTGTGTTAACTAACCGGGTGTGCAAGCCGAAAGATGATTTGAATATTCCCGATTTTTCCATTAATATTAGACATTATTATGAGCAAATTAATACAGAGGGACTAACACTATGAGAAATCTCGGTATTTTTATTTTTGTAATCGGTTTGCTGTTACTGGTTTTGGATCCGACAATCATCCGCATTATCGGAATAATTGGCGCTGCGTTTGGGTTGTTTGCGCTACTGGTTCCGGATAAAGCCGCCGAAGTGATGGATAAATTCAAATCCAAAAAAAACAATAGCGCATAAGCGTTCATTAACATTCGCATTACCCGGATCAATTGCACGTTGTGACTGAAACCGTGTACAGTCAATTTTGAATGGTACATTTTTTCAATTTCCTGCGCCAGAGTGATATGCTTGAGTTTTAATCTCCGGGCCAGAATAGCATTGCATATCTTGTTTGTCTGGCCTATATTTTTCCCTTGGTGAGTTCTAATAATACACGCAAAAAAAGATATCTGGAACAATTGGCATTGCCGGTAAAATGGATTTTGAGCTGCGGGACATGTTTGAAGAGCCGTTAAAGACTAAAATTCTGACGCGACACGAAAAAGAGATGGGCATTCAGGTTGCAGAAATGGAAAAGTATAAATACATCTGCAGTCAGCAAGAGGGATGTGATATCGGCAAACGAGCTTACTTTGAGTGGACCCAGAAGTATGGGAAAAAAGTCCGCGAATGGTTAGAGTCCCTGTCCGATGATGACATTAATCACCTTTTTGAGGCCCTGTCTGAACGAATTAAGCACTATATTTTTGAAAAAGCACATTGATGCTTTTATTATAGAAAAATATGGCCAAGACTACCGATATTTTGTATCGTTTTGGCGATTTTAACAGGCGTGAATTTATTTGAAATAATATCTTAGTGGAGGGCGGATAATTATGGGAAAACAGGAACAGGTAAGATTACCGGATAATGCGTACAGCAAGCTGAAAGACGATGAAGAATATGTGCCGGTAATTCCGGCCGGGAAAATCGTACCGGAGCTCACACCGTATTCGCTATTTTGGGGACTGTTTTATTCGGTGCTATTCTCTATGGCGGCAGCCTATCTGGGGCTGAAAATCGGCCAGGTTTTTGAGGCGGCTATACCGATTGCGATTCTGGCAGTCGGAACTTCAGTAATGCTCAAACGCAAAAACGCTCTGCAGGAAAATGTTATTATTCAGTCGATTGGATCTTCGTCGGGCGTAATCGTAGCCGGCGCGATTTTTACAATACCCGGTCTGTATATTCTGGGCCTTGACGTCAGTTTTATGCAGATTTTCTTAGCGTCTCTGTTTGGCGGTGTTTTGGGTATCCTGTTTTTAATTCCATTCAGAAAATATTTTGTTCAGGATATGCATGGTGAATTTCCCTTTCCTGAAGCAACGGCTACAACCGAAGTGATTATTGCCGGTGAATCGGGCGGTGAACAGGCAAAGGTCCTGGTCGTAGCGGCAGTCATCGGCGGTATATACGATTTTTGTGTTGCGGGACTGGGATTGTGGAAAGAGGTCGTTTCAACCCAGGTTTTCCGCTGGGGCGCCTTTCTGTCGGATAAGTGGAAGTTAGTGTTAAAAATTAATATTGGCGCTGCTGTGACCGGATTAGGGTATATCATTGGGCTGAAATATGCGCTTATTATTGCTTGTGGTTCTTTTCTGGCCTGGTGGGTGCTGATTCCGGCGTTTTACTATGTGGGACAACACCTCGTTGAGCCCCTCTTGCCGGCAGCAATCCTGATCAGGGACATGCAGCCGCAGGAGATTTTTACAAATTATGTCCGTCATATTGGTATTGGCGGTATCGCCGCTGCGGGCATTATCGGAATAATCAAATCATCGAAAATCATTGCCGGGGCCTTCAAACTGGCCGCTAATGAACTGACCGGCGGCATCCACGCAACTGCCGAAGAAGCCGTCCCCCGAACCCAAAAAGATATCAAAATGAAATGGATCGCCATTTTTCTGTTGACAACATTTATTGCGTTGTTCGTATTTTTTCTTTTTGGCGTTGTTGAAATGAATTTTGGGCACGCCCTTGTCGGGATACTCATTGTATTAATTATTTCGTTTTTATTTACAACCGTGGCGGCTCGCGCCATTGCGCTGGTTGGGACCAATCCGGTTTCCGGAATGACCCTGATGACGCTGATTTTATCATCCGTGATTTTGCTAAAAGTCGGATTGACCGGAGAGAAGGGGATGCTGGCAGCATTGATTATTGGGGGTGTGGTCTGTACGGCGCTGTCAATGTCCGGGGCATTTATATCGGACTTGAAAATTGGTTACTGGCTGGGAACAACTCCACAGGTTCAGCAGCGCTATAAATTTGCCGGAACACTGCTGGCGGCGTTGTCAGTAGGATTTGTTATTCTTGTGCTGAATAAGACCTTTGGCTTCGGTGCAGCGGCTGGACCAAATGCTTTGGAAGCGCCGCAGGCATCCGCGATGGCGGCAGTTATTGAGCCGTTAATGACCGGTTCACCGGCCCCGTGGACGCTCTATATTGCGGGTGTTTTTATGGCAATAATTTTGGAATTTATTGGCGTTCCGCCCCTGGCATTTGCACTGGGAATGTATCTGCCGATTTATCTGAATACTCCGATTCTGGCCGGTGGTCTGATTGCACATTTTGTCGGAAAATCCGCTGATAACCAGGAACTTGTTAAAAAACGCAAGGAAAAAGGGACGCTGATTGCATCGGGATTTATTGCCGGTGGTGCGATAATGGGAGTTGTAGCGGCGTTTATTATTTTCTTTGGGCAGAGAATCTTTGGTGATAACTGGACACTGATGCAGGCGGTCGGCACCGAACACTGGGCGGAATCAGCCGGCGGTGAAATTCTCGGTTTTGTGATGTTTATCTTAATACTGGTTTATTTGTACTGGGATTCAACACGGATCAAAGAGTAGCTGTATTCCAGCGCACGTTTTAATATTTATAAAATGTGTATGTTCAATAAAAACAGGGAGGAATAGAGATGAATAAATCTATATTAATTGTTGGGCTTGTAGCGATGCTGCTGTTTGCTCCGGCCTGTGAAAATCTTTTTTCTAACGATGATGAAGAGGAGCTAAATCAAAACCTGATTGGCGTCTGGTATCGTTATTCATTGATCAAAGATGGCGTTCAATACGGATTTCCGGCATTAGTCAAATTGCTGAAAAATGGTAGTGGTACTATTGAGAGCCTGGATGAACCGGACCAGGAAGAACCTTCCTTTGATTCGTTTGTGTGGGCGACGGATGGCGCTACGATTACGATCACCGATGAAAATGACAGCACTGTCTGGAGTGGGTCTTTTACATTGAGCGACAATAATACTGTGGTCCGCTTTACGTACAGTTCAGAGGGTCATTCCTACGACGAGATATATGTGAAATACACTGGTGGAAAAGATGCCGCGTTGATTGGAACCTGGATTATGGTAAACACCAAAATTGGGATTGAAGAACCGCTGACGGTCCAACGGATTGTATTTAGCCAGGACGGCACCGCAACCGACTACCGGATTGATGATCTGGAAGAGATACAGGGAGATGTAACGGAACAAAATTTGGAAATTGACATCTTTACCTGGAACACATCGGGTAATTATCTGATTGTTTTCGATGAGGGCGATCAGATACCAATGGTAATCCAGTATTCGATAAATGATGCTGTGTTTATCGGCACGGCTTACAATGATGAGGGTTTGACCGAAGAGTTTACCTTTGTCAAAGATACCGGTGAGATTGATCCGGTTGGCGTAGGTACCTGGCTACTCTCTTCTGTGACTATTGATGGTGTCCAAAATCCGATCCCCGGTCTTCAGATTATTCTTGATTTGAGTGATGACATGAGTGGTACGTGGACGGTAACGACGACATTTACGGGCACACAATCCTATACATTTAACTGGAAAACGAATAGCGGTTATGTATTTGTATATCGGTCCGAAATGCCCCAGATTGCCTGGGTTAAGAAATATCAAATTTCCGGGAATACAATGACACTGAAGACCGAAACGGAATATTATGAAGGATATGGCTGGGTAACGGCGGAATATACGTTTACGCGGTCGCAATAGAGGTATAAACGATTATATCGGAGAGGGATTGGCCTTGACCGGTCAATCCCTTTTTTAATTGTTTTTCGCGCCCTGGTAAATCCAGTCTTCAATCAACTTAATTTCGATTCCCTGAAGATAAGGACCTCCCTGTGGCATCCGATATGGAAGGGTGGTTTGTTCATCGCTGGCAATGGACTCGTATAAGAGGCTCTGGTAGGGGTAGCCGGCCACCACAAGATGGTCGGGGTGATTACTGTTGCCGCTCATGAGAGATTCATAGGTGGATAAATCGAGATTACCCGGGCTGGCATTATCGAAATGGCAGCGAACACATTGTGCTTTAAAAATCGGTAGAATTTTATCCTTAAAGCTGACATCTTGGTTATCTGTGCTTGGACAGGAGGAAAACAATAGTAACAGAATAGATATAAAAGGGATTAATTTCTTTACGAAAAAACATGTCTTCATTACTTACTCCTTTATAAATATTGTGTAATGCTTATTGATGAAATATTTCCTGCGTCGCTCAGGCCGACAACAGCGAAGTCAAAGACGAAGGACCGAAAATTAATTCCTAATCCGGCAGACGCCGAGCTGAAAAAGTTTTTAAAGCTTTCCTGGCCACGGATTTGAAAACGCCGTGTGGAGTTTCCCCACCGGAGAAACAGATGTTCACCAATGATAAACTCACCGCCGATATTGGCAACATATTCATCCCGGTAAGCCTGATAGGCGTCTACTGACAGAATCATCGGTAAATGGGCTAACTTTTTTGAAATTCCGGCCATCAGCATTGAGGGTAACGGTTCATTTTTTCCGGAGAAGCTGTCAATCAGGACACCAAAATTGCGATAGCATAATCCGATTGACAGGGTGGAGATTTCATTGTAATAAAGGATCCCGACCGATCCCAGGATGGCCGAAGCGGTCAGTGAGTTTAATCGGGATTGCGTCAAAGCCGTTGATAGCCCCACGCTGAGCCGGCGGCTCAGCTTCCGGCTGTAAGCAACGGACGATGTCAGATCATACACACCGAAGCTGCCGGTTTCTGCGCCCTCCCAGTCCCGTTCGGTAAAAGAGCCGTAATTCAGATAGCTGAACAGCATGGCGAATTTTCCCGGAGCAGGAGTTGTAAACACCGTATAGGCCGAGCTGGTAGATATATCCAGGGGAAACATTGTATGATTAACCTGCCACAGATCAGGCGAATGAGCAATAACAGCCGGGTTGTACAGAACGCCTGAAGCGGATTTGGATTGACTGCTGGCAGCTGAGCCCATGCCCCAACCCCGGGCATTCACGGGATGATTGAGCCCTTGAAAAAATGCCTGGCCCCTGAGACCGGCGGCATTTATTATCAGAAAAAATATCAGGAACAGCGATATCTGTTTTTTCATTCTGTCAGGATCTCATTTTCACTATTTTCTTCAATATTCCACTGTTGAATGATTTTTTTGTTCCGGCGACCTTTTATAAAATACGCAATTATGACCA
>JAUSPJ010000251.1 GCA_030655795.1 Fidelibacterota bacterium
CACGACGTCCCCCTGCGTCCGGGCGAATCCAAGTCCCGCAGCGTCGTGATTACACAGCGCCCGAACATGTCCGGCAACGCGCAGTACCGGATCACGCACTTGCGGTTTTTCGGTGAACAAAGTGTGTATATGGTCTGCCCGAACTGCGGCGAGATTATCCTGAAAGACGACTGATCACTCCTTAATCACATCATCCATTAATTTATTTATCCAATCCCGGCTCTGCCATAAATAGGCGTCAATCTCTGCCTGCGGATAATTCTGCTGCATCATAACCGTCGCAATCAAGGCGCAGGGAATGGGGATATAGCGGATTGTATTATCTTCGTAAAAACTATCAAGCCCGGCGATCAGGGAGCGCATATTGTCCGGTTCCAGCAGATCGCTGAACACCATATCGCTGCATTCTGATCCGGCGCTTCTGAATGTCAACTGGTAAAACAGTTTACTGTCGAACAGTCCGCTGAGATAGGCGCTTTTTATCCAGTATTTATATTCCGGGTATTCCCGGCAAATATGGTCCACTTTCCGCCAGTCATAACCGTCCCAGAACAGTTTCCGTTCCTGGGCCTGAATCGTACAAATGCTAACGAGAAGCAAGACGATTAATACTGATCTTTTCATGTCTGTTCCAATTCTTTTTTCAGTAATTGCCTGGTCAGGGCAACATACTGCTCATATAAATTTTTTAATTCGGGAGTATCTTTTAACTGATTCAGGTGCTTATCAATTGTTTTCTGATCGCCCCGTGCAACCGGGCCGGTAAGCGATTCACCCAGTGATTTGGACCAGGCATTGTCTATCGCCTGCTGCGAGAGTGTTTTTAGAAATGCCGACAGCATTTCGCTACTGATATTTTTCGATAATGCCAACTGTTTCAGCGCCTGCATCGTTACGGTCTGGAAATTGTTCGCAAACACGGCGCACAAGTGAATTAGACTCTTTTGATCGGCATTTAATTGGATACCGGTTCCGCCGATGTTTTCCGCTAATTGCTGCAACTCACCGGCAATTTCGCCTTCGCAACTGAAAACAGCGTTACCCATCATCCGGATTCCGGTCTCGATGTCGGTCACACTGAGCAGCGGATGAAACGAACCGGTCCGGCAATGTCGCATTTTCAGATCGTTAAGCAGGCCGGAATCCCAGGCGCCGGAGATATGAAAAACTTTTTTCCCGTTACCGTCTTTTAACACCTGACTCAAATTTTGGGCGACTGTTTGAATGGCATCATCGCTGACAGCAATAATAATCCACTCAATACTATGCGGTAATGATTCAATTTCCGTAGAAACTTTTTGAAAATTTACATACCCGCGAGCCATGTTAATTCCCTTTGGACTGCGGTTCCAGAGAAACGCCGGTGTGTATCCGGCTTTTTCAAGATAATACGCCAAGGCGATTCCCGTTTTACTGGCGCCAATCAGGGCAAATCTGTCTTTTATTTCTGCTGTCATTCGTATACCACCGCTGACGCATAACCAACTACCTGCATTTTATCGCCACAGGTGTCGCCGGAAGTCCGATAATCCAGCACCCGACACTGCGCATTTCCAAGCATTTTGGCAACATGCATCAGCACCAGAATCGGTCCAAGCCCGCAGGCTTCGAGACTCTGATCATCGTATCCGGAACCCAGGGCTTCAAGGTCATAATCCTCAAGAAGTCTGGTAAAATAGCCATCTTTCTGATGAGCAAGCGACTGTGAATAATAATGAGACAGATCGGAGCTGGCAATAATGACCGTATCGTCAGGATTTACTGTTTCCGCCAGCACAGCGGCAAATTCGGAAAGATCGCCCGCCAATGTCGCTCCAACCGTCACCGGAACCAGATCAATTCCATCGGGATAAATTATCTGCAAAAAGGGTAACTGAACCTCCAGGGCATGTTCCGAGCGATGCCCGATTTCCGATAGTCTGGCGATTGCGCATTTTTCAGTAATATCTGTGCATAATTGCTGATCCACAGGGACAATTCCCAGCGGCGTTTCGTAGGCATCGCCATCGTAAACCGAAATGCCGGTGAAATAATCGCTGTGGCTGGGTGATATGACAATCGCCCGCTTAAATGGATATTGTCGAAGCAGTTGAAACCCATACGCCGCCGTGGGCGCCGAACAGGCATATCCCGCATGGGGCGAAATCAGTCCGAATATCCGCTTCGGAATCAACTCCGACTCGGGCACCTCCTGTAAATAGGCGTTGATTTCCTGCTGCAATGCCTGCGGAGAGCCGGAGTAGAATCTCCCGGCAGCTACTGGTTTGCGTATTTTTTTCTTCATATCCTTCACCTCAGCTCACTCCCAAAATACTCGATGGATCAAGGAATGTCAAGATGTATTCATTTTGAATTAATGAAATCGGTTACTCGATTATCTCGATTTCAGATTCCAGGCGTTGCCGGAGCCAGTCCCAGACCCGCCTGTAGCAGAGGCATTTCAATTTGACTGTATTGTCCTCAAATACCTGGTCGATCACCATGCTGTTATCCCGCAAAATTGCGATGGCTTTGGTGTTATTCAGCGGAACTTCAATATTGAGAGTCAACTCTTCCGCCTGTAATTTCTCCAGGATATTTTTCCGTAAGTCGTCAATTTTCAGACTTTTCAGCGCCGAAAGGTAGATAGCGTCGGGGAAGTCTCGTTTCACTAATCCAAACAGATCACTATCCATAGCATCAATTTTATTGAACAGGGTCAAAGACGGAATAGTGAACAGTCCCAGCTGAATCAGGATTTCATTGACGGTGTCGAGATGATCTATACAATTTGGATTGCTAATATCAATGACTTTCAGAATCAGGTCGGCGTCACGGGTTTCCTGCAGGGTACTCCGGAAAGAGGCCACCAGGTTCGGGGGCAGTTTGCGGATGAAACCTACCGTATCACTAAGTAAGACATTGTGATATTTATCGATTTTCCACTGCCGGACCGTGGTATCCAGGGTCGCGAAGAGTTTGTCCTCCACCAGCACCGTAGAATTCGTCAGAAGATTCAGGATTGTGGATTTCCCGGCATTGGTATAGCCCACAAGGGCAATCCGGTAATAGCTGTCCCGGCCTTTGCGCTGGGTTTCCCGCTCCCGGTCGATGCGCTGTAAATCTTTTTTCAGTTTCGAAATCCGGGTCCGGACCAGACGACGATCCACTTCAATCTGGGTTTCACCGGCACCACTGCGCACACCGATACCGCCGATCTGCCGTTCCAGGTGTGTCCAGCGCCGGGTCAGGCGCGGCAGAAGATACTCCAGGGTCGCCAGTTCCACCTGGGTTTTTGCTTCTTTTGAGCGCGCATGCTTGGCAAATATTTCCAGAATAACACCGCTTCGATCGCGAATTTCGGTGTTCAGGATTTTTTCCAGGTTGCGGGACTGGGTCGGCGACAGATCATCGTCAAAAATGACCTCTTCCAGTTTCAGCATCGGGATCAGGGCCTTGATATCCTCCACTTTCCCCTTACCGATATAAAGAGAT
>JAUSPJ010000264.1 GCA_030655795.1 Fidelibacterota bacterium
AATTATTCTGATCAGGATCATAATAGGGGACTTTTTCAGTGAGAGATTTTGCAAGGTTGTAAGTCGGACTATCTTTTTCCAGAATTAAACTGGGTTCCTTTTTCGTACACGATGTAACAGCCACAAGCAATATCAGTAGTAGAGTGGCGAATTTTTTCATGTTTACTCCTCAGATTAGATTTAGTAAAAAACGCTGTAAGATAAAAATTTATATAAAGAATTCATAGTTAATTTCTGTAGCTGCTATTCATAACTTGTTTGAGTATAAAAAGTTTCATAATTATTTTGTGTGTTAGATTTGAATGATGTAATTTAGTCCGCTTTTTGACGCCCCCATAGCTCAGTGGATAGAGCGCCGGCCTCCGGAGCCGGAAGCACAGGTTCAAGTCCTGTTGGGGGTACTACCATAACTCCCCGTCGAGAAACACCCTTTTCATTTTTGCATTTGGTATTCTGCATTGCTTGTAAAGGGTTGTCATAGTTAGTCAATATTAGTCTATCCTCACGGATGATCTTCCCGAATGGCATCCAGAAAAATCAGCGTTTTCCGATCTTCGCCTGTATATTCGAGAAGTTCTTCCCAGGCCCGGTTCACATATTCAAATTTTCCGTCGGCGCTGACACTTTGGATCAAATCGTTTGCATTTTCGAAAAGGTACTTATATTTTTTTTGGCTTTCTTCCAGCTCTGAAAAATCTGCTTGTGACTCTTTCATTAGAACTCCATTGAAAACAGATAGTTTCTCGGAAAATTGTTAAAATTATTTTATTTGAGGACACCATTGCCATTATTATCAAGTTGTAATTATTATACAAAAGCAATTGTGAAAAAGCGAATCCAATTCCTCAAGAATAGATCATAAGCTCTGGAGTAAATCGACAGGATTGGGATATTTTACCGAGACGTCCTTCAGGTAGTAACCGATTCTGTCGACGTTATCCAGGTCAATTTTCCGGGCGAGATTTTTCATGCCGCCCCGTGAATACCGGGAAAACAGGAACATGTATTTCGTCGCGGCGACGAAGCAGGCCTTTTCAATAATATTCCAGATGATCGATGTTTCGACTGAGCTGACTAATAGGAATGAATACAGTGCATTCTGATAATCCCCGGCATATAACTGGCCGGTTCCTGGAATAATATTTGACATCAGGGACGCCAGTTTTCTGGATTTTTGGGGAACGGTGCTGACATTGCCAATATCATCAATCAGACCAGACACGTCGGTAAAATGGACTGACTTTAAATATTCAACTCCCTGCTGCCAGTTGGCCTGATAGATATAGGTCCAGGCAGTAATATAGACAATCTGGTTTTGCCGGGTTGAATCACTCTGGCTTGATAAAATTCCCAATACTGTCCGCATGGCTTCATAGTCATAATTGTCCCAGTGGATGGTAGCGAGGAGTTTCAGACCTTCCCGGTCAGTCATCGATGACTCTGAATTTGTTATGGCTTCAATCAACGGATCTTCTGCGAGGTGAGATTGTTCTGCCTGATAGAAGGCCATCGCCATCTTGTAAAGTAGTTCATCCTGTTTGCCGGATTGATTGAAATAGAGCTGGCGTTTGTATTCCGTAACCGCTTCAAAATAGAGGTTTTTCTCAAAATAGAAATCGCCTATATCCATTGCGGTGAGTAGTACCGGCAGCAGAATATGGAAGATCGCGATTACTTTTTTAACCATGGTATCCAATATGGATTTTCTGAAACAGGATTGTATTGTTCAAGTTGTTCGACGAGTTTGTCATTTAAGGATTCATTGTACAGAACTGTAGCAATGTAACTGCCGTATATCGTACCCAGATAGAACGAAAGCGTAATACCGGAACTGACGATGCCTGTTATCAGCAGATTGGCCTTGAATGCCTGCCAGGTAACGAGCCCGGCAAAACCGGTCATTCCAAATGAGAACAGCGCATCGCCCGGGCGCTTGATGGTGGTTTTGCCCAAACCCGGAATAACCGCTGATAATAATGACGATAAAACCGGTGATTTTTGTTTGAGCTGAGAGCGTTTTTGTTCAATATTCAAAATTACTAATCGAAGTGAATCATCGGAAATGTTTTCAAATCCATGGAAATTTACGGACACAGAATCCCGGTGCAGGCCGGCTAAATAATAAAAGTAGAATTCCATATCGTTCTGATAGTCAAAGCCCCGGATTGCTACCCAATCCTGCAATTTAGACTGATTATACAGCAGGGCGATTCGGGAAGTGTTGATTAATTCCGAATCATCCAGATTAACGATCCGGGAAAACGATTGGACTGCATAGTCGTAGCGTTCACGGAATTGGTGACAGAGACCGATTTTGAACAGTATCGTGTCGTTTTCATAGTCGGATAAAAACAGGAAACGCTCATATTCGATCGCCGCCCGGAGATAGTCTTCAGTGTTGAATAGGTGATCGGCAAACTCTAAAACCTTTTCGGGATCGGTTGATAAATCCGATGCCCGCAATTGCCCGGATGACAGAAACAGGACTATTAACGCAATTTTACTTATCTTTTTTAAAGTCATAGCGATAGACCGGATCACTGAATTTTTCTCCGTCAAATTGATAGTAATTGTGGGCAAAGGGATTACAGCGCATTAATCGGTCGCCCGCCAGTAAAATGCCCTTTACTGTTCCAAATTCTTCAATTGCCGCAAATGCAAACCGTGAACAGGAGGGATGAAACACGCAGGCCGGCAGATCCTGGCTGG
>JAUSPJ010000274.1 GCA_030655795.1 Fidelibacterota bacterium
AGTTTCCGGTCAGTTTCCGGTCTCTTCTGGTAATATTCGATAATTATGTGGCAATCTGATGGAATTTACACCAGTGTTAATTTTAGTGTGTTGTCGATGGGGAAAAGGGTGTGGGCACTACTGGATTCAAACCAGTTTATAATTGTATGTTTTCCATCCGTTGGTATCTTGCCCTTATTTGAAACCTGAAAGTGGGCTAAAATGGAAAAACACCCCATGAGGCTTTGATGGTGTATTTTACAATAACCGTTGTTCGGTCTCACTTGCTATAAAGTATCACATTTTGGGAACGATTAGAAACTATTAAAATGAATGAGTTTTTTGATCTCTTTTGGCAACTAGACTTATAATAACCGACTGCCACGGTGGCGGGAAACGGAAATTTCGGATATGACAAAGTAATTCAGTTTACAAATTCCGGTATCCGGTTCCGTATCCGGTTTCATAACATAAAATTAAGTAATATTAAGTAATATTTAGAAAACTACCGGTTTTCCTATATAACAAAAATCCCGCCGGTTCACGACGGGAAATTGGTGTGGCGAGGGACGGAATTGAACCGCCGACACAGGGATTTTCAGTCCCCTGCTCTACCGACTGAGCTACCTCGCCACTGTAAAAAGCGGTGTAATTTAGGACATTCTGGACAAAAGCAAAAACTTTTTTTCTCCTCTTGTCGCTGCTGTCAAAATCCTGTATATTTGTTTCACTATGAAAGTGATGGAACTATTAAATCAACTCGCCGCACTACCCCACCGCGGTGCAACAACAGAAGAGGAAAAAAGAGCCGCCGATCTGCTAAAACAGAATCTCACTGCCCAGAATATTCCATCTGAACTTGAATCCTTCAAAGCCAGCAGTTCCTATTCCTGGGAAGTCATTTTGTTTTCGGTAACAATGATCGCCGGACTGCTGATCAGTCCTTTTTTTTCAAAATTAGGGGCTGCCATCGTTCTGCTGGGATTCTGGAGCTATACCAGGCATTTCATGGGGCGATCGACGATCTTTACACCGTTCATTCCTAAAAAGAAATCCCAGAATGTCGTCGCTCAAATTCCGGCGGATCGGGTGTTTGATAAAAATATCATCCTGATGGCCCATTATGACAGCGCCCGGGCGTCTTCCGTGTTTGCCCCCAGCATGGTCAAAAATTTCCGGCAATCCTTTTTGCTGAACACCTACGTCGGATTCCTTTCAATAATTTGGGCCTATCTGGGTGAATACTGGGGTTTATCACTCTGGTTCAGAATTATCTGTATCGGATTATCAATCGTTCATTTAGTCAATGTCATCATTCATATTCATCGTGAAATATTTCATAAATTTGTTCCCGGAATCAATGATAATGCTTCCGGTGTTGCTGCGATCTTTGCCGTTATCGGCGAATTGCAAAAACAGCCCCTGAAAAACAGTAATGTCTGGGTTGTATTCACCGCCTGCGAAGAGGCCGGAATTCAGGGCGCCAAAGCCTTTTACCATCAGCATTGGCCCGATTTGCCTGTGGACAATACCACTGTCATTAATCTTGATAACATAGGTTCCGGCAATCTGCACTATGTCACCGGCGAAGGCATGTTATTATATTATAATTTCGAAGAGAGCATCGTCCGCGCCTGTGAAGAGCTGACAAAGCAACCCAAATTTGCCGACATACGACCGCTGGAATACCGCAGAGCCTACTTCGACACACTGGTTTTTACCCAGCACGGCTACCCCTGTACTACCCTGATCGCCCTTGACGACGAGGGCATCATCCCCAACTGGCATTGGTACACCGATACAATCGATAATATAGATGAAAAAGCAATTGACCATGCGGCGGACTATACAATTGATCTGATCCGATTACTCGACCGTAAATAAAAATGAATCGGAATTTACGACATTTTGCGATACTGATCATTGTCCTGATTGTGTCCATTATCGGCGGAATAGTTATTTATTTTCAGGAGGCCAGACTGCCCCAGAGCGGCACTTTGACTCATCCGCAAACCAGCCAACCGGCAGAAGTGATCATCGATAAAGACGGATACTTCCATCTCTATGCTCACAACAGTAATGATCTATACAAAACACTTGGGTATATGCATGCGGCCAGGTATCTGGTCAAAATGGATCTATTCTTACGTGCCGCAAATGGAACACTCAGTGAGGTATTCGGAGCTGAGTATGTTGATATTGATGTTCTTTCCCGGACCATTGGTTTTAGCAGTTTAGCATCGGATTTCATTAACCGGATCGATCCCCTCGTCTTTCAGATCTTAAGCGCATACTGCAACGGGATCAACACGTATATAGACCGACATACATATCACCTGCCCCGGGATTTTAAAATCCGGCGATACTCACCTTCACACTGGAAACCGGAAGACTGTCTGGCAATTCAACGCCTGCTGGCCTGGTCGCTTTCTGATCAACTGATAAAAAAAATAGTGTTTTATAAACTTCTCGAAATATATGGACCCGAAAAAATTCTGGAGGGTTTTCCGGCTGTTGACAATTTACCTCCCGGCTCTTTTCCGGTTCACAATACTCAATTATTTACGGACCTTAATCATTTGGTCGATAGCCATTTACAATTACTGGATCTATTGAAAATAACAGTCGATAACCTGGAAAACAGCTGGGTTCTGTCTGCTGGCCGCACGATTGACAATATCTCTGCCTTGGGGGGTGAATTACCCGGCTTTCTGAATGATTACCATGACATTGTTGAATTGACCGCGCCCGGTATCAGTGTCAGCGGTCTGACCATTCCGGGAATCCCCTTCGTACTGTTTGGCTGCAATTCCACTGTTGCCTGGAATCTTATCCCGGAAGGGAATCTTCGATCAATCCGTCCGGTAGATAATCTTGAATTTATTCTGAATCCTGCCTCTGAGAATAGCAATCAATACAGATTTAAAAATCAATGGTCTGATTTTATCATCAGACAGGAACGGATTGCTATCCGTAACAAAACGGATACGACCATAACCGTCCGGGAAACCATGTTAGGCCCCGTTGTTTGCCCGATGACCGAAAACCGGCACAATCAGTATGCCATTTCTGTACAGTGGAAAGGGTTTCAATTTTCAGATGATCTGAAAAGTTACTTACAACTGTATTCGGCAAATAACTGGGAAACCTTTAAAGAAGCTGTCCGTCTGCACGTTATTCCAGCTGCGGAAGTAGATTATCTGGATATTAACGGCAATATTGGAACCGCTCAGTATGTATCTGATTTGGAGATAGACAAAAGCACCGAACGTCTGCCAACCCTGTCCCGGCTTTTCGAGCCTGATTATATCGCTCCCATTCATTATCTCTTTCGCAACCTGAATCCTCAAACAGGATATATCCGGCATCATCGCATGTTCTCGAAATTCGTCCAGGATTCCATGATTTGTAATGATATTTTTGATAGTGATTCCCGGCTGTCTTTTCAGGACATCCTCGACCACAACACTGACCGTCAGGCAGAATTGTTGTTACCACTTGTTTTTGAAATTATTTCAATCAATGACCTGAGCAATCCCATTCATCGCCGGGCTTTTGAAATTCTAAGCCAATGGAACTGCCGGACACGCGATTTGAGTCCGGCCTTGAGCATTTTCAACACTCTGTTGAATAAGCTCTGCGAACAGATATTTAAAGACGAAATGGATTTGACCGATCCGCAGTTGTATTCACAGTTTAAACGCCTACGCGACGAATCGTTTCTGAATATCCTGCAGCTCTTGCGACAGGGTGAATCATCATGGTTTGACGATATCCGGACAAGCGGTATTGTTGAGAGACGAAAAACCGTTGTTTTAAGCGCTTTCACAGAGACCGTCGATTTTCTTGCAGAACAGTATTCTCCGAATATATCCCAATGGGCGCCGGAAAACATCCTGCCTCAAGATCAGATTGATCGGACGAGTTTTCTGCTGGCTCTGACTCCTTATCCCCTCATATATGAATCCTCGGTCAGGCTTCACCGTTCACGCCGGCTGGGTCGTGAGCGTATAATTGCACACCGCAAAAGCCGGTTGCAATCATATAACCGATATGCATTAATTCAGGAAGCTGCCCGGATTATTACTGTTCTGCCTGAATAATTTCGCTATTCAAACAGGGTCATCTTTTCATCAATCAGTTCCCGCAGGACCGGCAGTATAAAGACATTTGATAAATTCAGACGGCTGACAACATCCGCCATAAAATCAACCTGCATATCCAGTGTTGTATAATCGTTGATTACGACTTTTTTTTCTCGTTCAATCAGGCAGGTTCCCTCTTTAAAATCGCCTTTTCCGTACACAATTGTATAGCCGATTTTATCCAGAAGCGCCTCTAATTCCACCTTCAGACTGATTAGCTTTTTTTGTGAATATTTGCTCAGCATTGCTTATAAATGATCTGTAAAATTGTTGCGTTCCAGTAAATCAACCAGATCTTTTACCCGTTCTGTATCATTGCGGTTTACAATCAGGGTGGAATTTTTTGACTGAATAATAATCAAATCTTTCACTCCAATGGTGGAAATCAGGTTTTTCCGCGAATATATATATGAGTTTTCAGTGTCAATCGGAACCACCGCCCCAATGATCACATTACCGTTTTTATCTTTCTTTTTTATCTCATAAACAGCATCCCAGCTGCCCACATCGCTCCAGTCAAAAGAACCACGCACAACATACACGTTTTTAGCTTTTTCCATCACACCATAATCAATCGAATCGCTGTGTATTGTCGCCCACTGCTTTTTCAATACGCTCTGATATTGAGGCGTGTCAACAGCGCCGCCAATATTCTGAAGACTTTCGTACATCTCCGGCAGAAATAGTTTCATGGCGTTTAAAATGTTCTCCGCTTTCCAGATGAACATGCCGCTGTTCCATAAAAATTCACCGCTTTCTAAAAAACGCTGGGCAGTCGCCAGATTTGGTTTTTCGGCAAAGGTTTTTACTTTATAAATAGAATCTTTATAAACCACATCTTTTTTGCTGTATTGAACGTAGCCGTATCCGGTTGCCGGGCGGGTCGGAGTAATTCCAAACGTAATCAGGGCAACGTGATCGCGGGCAAACTTGACTCCAGTATCAACCGCTTTATTAAACGCCTTTGTATCCACGATCAGGTGATCTGCCGGAAAGATGCCCATGACAGCAGTGGGGTCTTTTTGGATGATCGTAGTGGCAGCAAGCCCGATACAGGGGGCCGTATTTTTACCGCTTGGTTCTGCGATCAGGTTTCGCTCCGGCAATTCCGGCAGCTCATGAAAAATCCGCTCTGCCAGATTCTGTCCGGCCACCACATAAATCTTTTTCTCTTCGGTTATCTTTTTCATGCGCTCATAGGTCAGTCGAAGCATCGACTGATCGGAAACGATATCGAGTAACTGTTTCGGACGGTCTTTACGGCTGCGCGGCCAGAACCGCTTGCCAACCCCTCCCGCCATAATTACTGCATACATACGTTCACCTCGTTTCTATTAAATTAAAAGATTTCCTTCATAGACTTTCCGCACCGGGCCGGTCAGCCAGAGCTTGTCCATATTCTTGTCAATACTCAAATCACCACCCCTGGCTTGAAGTTTAATAGGAAACGGATCACCGGATATACGGTTAATTGTCACCGCCGCTGCCGTTGCCCCCGTCCCGCAGGCAAGGGTTTCATCTTCCACACCACGCTCATAAGTTCGAATTTTCCAGTTGCTCTCGCCAATTTTCTCAATATAATTAATATTGGCGTTGTACTGTTTTCGCAATTTCGGCGATTCGGCATAAATGTCCAGATCGCTGATATTTTCTGAAAAACGAATCATGTGGGGAACACCTGTATCCACCAGATAAACGGTTTCGGAACCGATATCGGCGCTCTGAAAATTTCCGGGTTGATTAATCGTCAGGGACACCTTACCGTTTTGAATGTGCCCCAGATGGAGGCCGTCGGACGCCAGAAACCGATACTGCTCTTTTCGGCAGATAGCGCTTTCATAAACAAAATACAGGGATGCGCGACTACCGTTCCCGCACATCACCGGCCCGCTGCCGTCAGCATTATAATATCCCATAAAAAAATCAACATCCGGATGACTTTCAATTAATATAATTCCATCGGCCCCGATACCGAGCCGCCGGTCGGTCAGACGAATCGCTACATCCGGCAGTTTTTCCGAAAAAAATGGGGTCCGGTAATCTATTATGATAAAATCGTTACCAGCCGCTTCAACTTTCCAAAATTGTATTTCCATATCAATACGTCCAATCCACCTCGGCCGTTTCCCAGCGCGCCCGGACATTTATCTTATCGGGATAACTGCGATAGGGTTCGGCCGGTATAAAAGGTTTTAGCTTACCCGGGTCCCATTTGCCGTTTCCATTCAAATCTTTCCATATTTCAAAACGGTACGCGCCCGGCAACAGGGAATCAATAGTATATATCCCCGAACCGGGTACTGAAATTGTGACCGGGCAAGCGCCCTCTTTTTCCGGAATACAGGACAGTATCAGATTTTTCATTAAAGAGTCGGAAAGATGCACCTTGCCCGAAATGCTTCCAAAACTGTTGGCGTCAACCGTTGAAAACGACAGGGTAAACAGAGAGTCTTTAAATTGATTACCGGCCAGATCACTCCAGTCAGAACAATCGAATGTTAAACGGTATTCCATTCCCGAAGCCAGTCTGGTTTTCGGTGACAGTACGATCGAATTGTCACCCTGCCAGATAAATGAATAATCTGTTGGAATACTGTCTTTACTCATAAACAGGATCGAACTGTCCGAAATCGTCTGCTTCAACGCCTCACTAAAAACGATCCGAATTTTCGCATTCAGGGAAATGTTCTTTGCATTATTTGAAGGCACGGTTGAGACTATTTCAGGTTTTAAAGTATCGACACCATCACTGTAAGAGAACATCGCCGTATTATTCAGTTTTAGCATTTCTCCCAGATCATCGTAAACGCTGTCAACCTTTATAGTATATTCTGAATTCGACACCATTTCGCGGGCTTTTAAAATCATGGTTTTGGGATCCGGGTGGCTTATCCAGAAAGATTGTATCTCAGCATCATTATCAATCTGAATATCGGCATTGACGTTTCGTTCGGTATCTAGTGGTCTTGAAAACAGCAGTTCGGTTTTATCGTCAGACATGCTGGCTTTCAGCAGGCG
>JAUSPJ010000275.1 GCA_030655795.1 Fidelibacterota bacterium
TTTTACAGCATATTTTAGGGTGAATTGACTATGACCTGAACAAAATGATGAACACGAATTAGTCGATGAAGTGATTTCTACAAAATTTGAGGCTTTTTAAGGTCACTGAAAAAAACAATATTCTCTATATCGGAATTTGAGTTTAAAATGCTTCTTGAATTTGATTGAAAATATACGCATATTATATCCGCTTTTTACAAATGACTATTTTATAAATTGATCGCGGGGTGGAGCAGTTGGTAGCTCGCTGGGCTCATAACCCAGAGGTCGTTGGTTCGAATCCAGCCCCCGCTACTAGAAAGCCTTCTGAAACGTCCCGAAGGGAAGCCTTCGGCTGAGGCTTTTTTATTTTGTGTCGAAGACATCTCTTCGAGATTTTGCCCGTAAGCAGCTCAATAAATTTTGTCAGTCTAAATAATCGTTCTCTGAATAAAACGAAAATATAAAATACGAGCTCAGCCATGTCACTCCAGGAAATACTTAAAAAAATCGTTGAAAACAATTATCCGATCCTGCTGGCAGACAGTGATAAAGAATGGGAAGCCGATGCGCTTCTGACTACACTGTCAGCGCCGGCTTTAAAACTTAGCGCTCACATGCAATCCGGGCTCTATATCGCCGAAGTCAATGAGGGTGGTTTCCTGGGCCGGGTTCTCTATAGAATAAAAAGAAAATAACATTCCGCTTCTTTTAATACATTTTTGCATGTAACCCATAAATCATTTATTGCTTCCAATATCTCCGCTCATCTCGTTTTTCATTTGAGATTTGCCGATTAATACTCTATATTTACGCTTCAATTAGAGGCAAGTCAGGAAATACCATGCAGATCGGGGAAATAGTTAAGATTTATGAATGAACTCTGGAAATTTCTACTGCTTTTTGCAGTTGGATCCATTGCCGGATTTGTGAATGTTAATGCCGGTGGCGGTTCGACGATAACCCTGCCGACGATGATTTTTCTGGGATTGGACAGTGCGCTGGCTAACGGCACCAACCGGGTCGCGATTCTGATTCAAAACATCTTTGCGGTCTCGTCATTCCGAAAACAGAAAGTCCACCAGTTCAGCGAAAGCCTGAAATTGTCCTATATTACTTTACCCGGAGCAATTATCGGCGCACTGGTTTCAATCAGAATATCCGGTGAATGGTTTCAACGCATCCTGGCGGTGATAATGATCGGTATTGTTGTGACGATGTTTATTCCCCGTACAAAAAAAACATATCAGGACGAGATTTCTGAATCTGAACACAAATGGCTGATTTATGTTGTGCTGTTCTTTATCGGGTTTTATGGTGGTTTTATCCAGGTTGGCGTCGGGTTTTTATTTATGGCGGCGCTGTATCATATTCTCAGAATCAGTCTTGTGTATGTGAATATGCACAAAGTATTTATCGTGTTAATTTATACAATTCCCTCACTGGCGGTTTTCGCACTGTCCGGAAACGTGAGCTGGGGTTTTGGGCTTAGCCTGGCAGCAGGTAATGCGCTGGGGGCCTGGTTCGGGGCCAAAGCCTCGGTCAAGGGCGGCGAAAAACTGATTCGCTATGTGTTGGCGATTGCAATTGTCCTGATGGCGGCAAAATTAATTTTAATATAGAGAACCTGTGGCGTATAATACATATCTGGCAGACAGAATTCGGAACCAGTTGGGTAATAATCCAATGGTAGAAGAAAAGAAGATGTTTGGGGACGTTGGCTTTTTAATTCATGGAAATATGGCTTGCGGTGTCAATCAGGACAATCTTATTGTCAGAATTGGTCCGGAAATGTATCACCCGGCTCTGACCCAGGAGTATGTTGCGGAATTTGATATAACAGGACGGCCAATGAAAGGCTGGATTATGGTAGGAGAAAAAGGGTACACCGGAGATAAAGATCTGGAATTCTGGATTGAATCCGGAATCCGGTTTGCTGCCTCGCTGCCGTCCAAAAAACCAGAGAATTTTAAATTATGATGCACGATATAATAGAATCGGTGTTGATGTCTCTTGATGGAAAAAATGTGGAATTGTATCCATACATTCCGTATTTACTAAAAGATTTGTGGGAAATTGGCTCTTCGGCGGATCAGATGATCCGGTTGTTGGACCGACAGAACAGGGTTTTCAGCAATCCGGAACTGAAAGTTCTTGATCTGGGTTGCGGAAAGGGTGCGATTGCGATACCGTTGGCCAAAAAGTACGGCTTTACAGTCAAAGGGATTGATGCAGTTCCCGAGTTTATCGAGTTTGCCCGGGAAAAAGCCATTGAATGGAAGGTTGCCGACCGCTGTCAATTTGAGGAAGGAGATATCCGGGAATATGTCGAGAAATGCGGGTTGTATGACATTATTGTTCTGGGATCAATTGGTCCGGTATTTGGGAATGTTCAAGAGACATTGAGAATACTTTCAAAGTGTCTGCGACCCAATGGAATTATCCTGCTGGATGATGCTTATATACCCGATGGCAGTGATTTTTATCATAATAGTTGTCTTCCGGAAGCACAGTTCATGACACAGATACGCCGAAGCGGCTGTAAAATTACAGATTCGATTGTATGTGACGCTTCTGATATGGTGAATGCGAATGAAGTTATCTACAAGCAGACCAGCAAACGGGCTAAAGAATTAATTAATATATATCCCGGCTTACGATATATTTTTGAAGATTATTTAAAAACACAGCGTGTTGAAAATAAAATTCTCGAGAATAATGTAACCTGTGCTTTAATGCTGATTGAATTGACCCACAATCACAATGAAAATCATTAATTTGAGAGGCAACTATGAGTATTCAAATTAAAGAAGTCCAATCCCGTCGCGACTTGAAAAAATTTGTAAAATTTCCCCTGTCTTTATATCGAAAGCATCCCTGCTGGGTGCCGACATTAATTCAAGATGATATGAATTCTCTCTCAGCCAACAAGAACCCGGCTTTTAAATTTTGCGAGGTAAAAAACTGGCTGGCGTATAAAGACGGTAAGATTGCCGGTAGAATTACGGCAATACTTAACCGTCGGCACGAGGCAAAGTGGGGTAAACGACAGGTTCGCTTTGGCTG
>JAUSPJ010000282.1 GCA_030655795.1 Fidelibacterota bacterium
AGCTACTTCAATAAAAGATATTCTTGGCACAACGACTGTTGTCCGGGCGGGTACGAAATTCACCGTAAAATTGTTCGAATCCCTGGATTTAGATAGTCTCAGTTTTGAAGATTCATGGGTAAAAGACGAGGATATCAATCAGAAAATAAGCAGGATATATAAGGACTATAATAACCTTTCTCAGAAAATTGACGAGGAGCTGGAACGAGAAATCTATAAAGTTAAAGTCGGTGATGATCTTCAGCCCGGTGTTCTGCAACTGGCGAAAGTCTATATCGCCAATAAACGTAAAGTTCAGGTTGGTGACAAAATGGCTGGGCGGCACGGTAACAAGGGCGTTGTTTCGATTATTGTTCCTCAGGAAGATATGCCGTTTCTGGAAGACGGAACCCCGGTTGACATAGTGTTGAATCCGCTGGGTGTGCCTTCCCGTATGAACCTTGGTCAGTTGTATGAAACCATGCTTGGATGGGCCGGAAAAAAACTGGGCATCAGATATGAAACACCGGTTTTTAACGGCGCAAGCAAAGAAGAGGTGGCCATAGAAATGCAGGAAGCAGGGCTGCCTGAAACCGGCAAAACCACTCTTTTTGACGGTATGACCGGTGATCCCTTCGATGACCCTGTTACGGTTGGATACATTTACATGATGAAACTTTCGCATCTTATTGAAGATAAAATGCACGCACGATCAACCGGACCTTACTCGCTGGTAACCCAGCAGCCGTTGGGTGGAAAAGCACAGTTTGGCGGCCAGCGGTTCGGTGAGATGGAAGTCTGGGCACTGGAAGCGTACGGAGCAGCCTATACATTGCAGGAAGTCCTGACGATTAAATCGGACGATGTCGAAGGCCGCTCCAAAGTGTACAATGCTATTGTCAAAGGTGAAAATTTCTCCGATTTCGGGGTACCGGAATCCTTCAATGTATTGTTGAAGGAACTACAGGGCCTTTGCATAGAAATGGATATAAATTAGCCCCGAAAATGGGACTGGAGGTATAAATATAAATATGAGTTTTACTAAACCCTTTAGTCAAAGTCAAAAATTTGAGAGTATTACCATTCATCTCTCCTCCCCAGAAGCGATTCTGACCCGATCCCACGGTGAAGTATTAAAACCGGAAACGATCAATTATCGCTCATATAAACCGGAGAAAGATGGACTGTTTTGTGAAAAGATCTTCGGTCCGGTCAAAGATTGGGAATGCCATTGCGGAAAATACAAGCGGATTCGGTATAAGGGGATAATTTGTGATCGATGTGGTGTGGAAGTAGCCCGGAAAAAAGTGCGACGGGAACGGATGGGGCATATTACCCTGGCTGTTCCGGTTGTTCATATCTGGTTTCTGCGCTCAATCCCAAGTAAACTCTATTATCTTTTGGACATTCGGACGAAAAATCTCGAAGAGATCGTCTATTATGAAAAATATGTCGTGCTGAACAAGGGTGGTTCGGATTTGCCGTACAAGTCTGTCATTACAGAAGAAGAGTACTTTGAAAACATGATGAAGTATGGTCCCAAAACCGAACTGTTTGACGAAGAGGAAGCACAGAACTATTTCATCGCAAAAACCGGGGGCGAGGCTATTCGGGAACTGCTTCAGAAAGTCGATGTTGAAATTCTCATCAGAGACCTGAAGAAAGAGCTGAAGATAAAAAAATCGGCAACTCAGAAGACAGAGATACTGAAACGCCTGAAAGTTGTTAAGGCTTTCTTGCCCAGTGAAGGGAAACCGATCAATAAACCGGAATGGATGGTTGTCACGGTATTGCCGGTTATTCCTCCGGATCTAAGACCCCTCGTACCTCTGGAAGGCGGACGTTTTGCCGCAAGTGACCTGAACGATCTGTACAGACGCGTGATTATCCGAAACAATCGTCTCAAACAATTGATTGAGATAAAAGCGCCGGATGTCATTCTCAGAAATGAAAAACGCATGCTTCAGGAAGCTGTGGATTCACTGTTTGATAACAGTCGCCGCAGAACTGAAGTTCGCAGCGGAACCCGCCGGCCACTAAAAAGCCTCAGTGATATGCTGAAAGGCAAAGAGGGACGGTTCCGTCAGAACCTGTTGGGAAAACGGGTTGACTACAGTGGACGATCGGTCATTGTGGTTGGACCGATGTTACAGCTGAATCAGTGCGGCCTTCCGAAAGAGATGGCAATCGAGCTGTTTAAACCGCACATCATTCACCAGCTGATCCGACGCCGCCTGGCAAAGACACCAAAATCTGCAAAATCCATGGTAGACCGGAAGGATGCAGAAGTCTATAAAGTGCTGGAATACGTGGTCAAAGATCATCCGGTGCTGCTGAACCGTGCGCCGACACTTCACCGTCTTGGTATCCAGGCATTTCAACCGGTATTAATTAATGGAAAAGCGATTCAGATTCATCCGCTGGTTTGTGCGGCATTCAATGCAGACTTTGACGGTGATCAGATGGCTGTTCATGTTCCGTTATCTTTTGAAGCACAGATGGAATGTCGGATTCTGGCGTTGTCCAGTCATAATATTTTGCATCCGGCTCATGGTCATCCGATCGCCATTCCATCACAGGATATGGTTCTGGGTGTTTATTATATAACCCGTCAAAAAGAGGGCGCCAAAGGCGAAGGACTGATTTTCTCTTCGATTTACGAAGCAATAACCGCTTATGAAAACGATCAGGTCGATCTGCATGCCAAAGTGAAAATTCGGGTGGATGGCAAGCTCATTGATACCACGTCCGGACGTGCGCTGTTCAATAGTATTCTGCCAAAAGGAACCATTTATATCAATGAACTGATCAGCAAAAAAACGGTAGAAAGAATTGTCGGAATGTCTTTCCAGGAAGCCGGAAACTATGAAACGGTGAAATTTCTGGATAATCTGAAAAACCTTGGCTTCAAATATGCCACACAGTCGGGAGTCTCTATTTCCATTTCTGATGTCATGATTCCGCCTGAAAAGGATGCCATTCTTAAAGAATCCTTTGCCCGGGTGGAAGATATTCAGAAAAAATTCAAAAAAGGAATCCTGACAGAGGGCGAACGATATAATAAAGTCATCGATAACTGGACCCATACGACCAACAAACTTTCTGAGGTTATGATTGATCATATGGCCTCAGATCGTCAAGGATTTAATCCGGTTTTTATGATGGCAGATTCCGGCGCTCGTGGAAGTAGTGAGCAGATCAAACAGCTGGCTGGTATGCGTGGTTTAATGGCCAAGCCGCAGAAAGCCATGACCGGCCAGGTTGGCGAGATTATTGAGACTCCAATTACCTCAAACTTCAAAGAGGGTTTGACAGTGCTGGAATACTTTATTTCAACTCACGGCGCCCGTAAAGGTCTGGCAGATACGGCTCTGAAAACAGCTGATGCCGGTTATCTGACCCGTCGTCTGGTCGATGTTGCTCAGGATGTTGTTATTTCCGAAGAAGATTGCGGTACGATTAATGGTATTGATATTACCGCTTTGAAAAAAGAAGAAAATATCATTGAAAATCTGGCAGATCGGATTGTCGGTAGTGTGGCGCAGGAAGATATATATAATCCTGAAAATGATATTGAGATATTTGTTGAAGCAGGCCAGGAAATTACCGAGAA
>JAUSPJ010000295.1 GCA_030655795.1 Fidelibacterota bacterium
CGCCTGCCAGAGAGAAACGGCGGGCAGGCCCTGTTCATTCTGCACCGCCACGATTTCGCCGGTCTTCAGTCGATCGGCCTCCGCTTGGGCAATGGGAAAGGCAATTGGTATGGTCCAGGCATATTTCTGACCGTTCCGCTCAATCACTTCTTCTTCCAGAACCCGCTTGAATTCCGCCGAATCCATGGGGCCTTCGAGCGGCGACAGCGCACCATCGGCAATGCGGTAAAATATGGACAGATCGGCATCGCTGATCTTGTATATGTTTAAGTCTTTAATTTCATTCAATACCGTCTGTTTTTCAATCTCCGGCAGGGTCCGGTTAATCAGTCCGCATCCTCCGTGTGGGGCGGGCAATCGGTTCGTCATTTACTTACTCCTTTTGTGTGATAAGTAGAAAGGATAAAGTTGAAAGTTTAAGGGAAAAGTAGAAAATCGCCAAAACATTTTAATCTTTGTTTTTTTAACTTTCTCATTTTTCTCACTTTAATCTTTGTACTTTCATCTTATCCATCCTTTCTTTTTCCATCCAATTTGGCTGTAATTGAGCCAAGTATTCTCATCAATTCAATAGATTCATCGATTAATGGGCTAATTTGAACATGTTTTAATAATTCCAGTTCTCGAATAATTCTCAACCAATAATTGGTTTCACGCATTTCTTTCAAAGAAATGTATATTTTGTTCCGAAAGTCTAATTTTGATGATGCAGCCTGCGATTCTTCATAATTCGCACCAGTTGAAGAGACTGATTTTATCAATTGGTAATGAATTACCTTACTTTCTGGATTTTGCGGAAGTGATCTTAGCATTTTAATAACATTAATTGAAAATGTAAATAATCGATTATCAAGTTTCGATGTATATTTTCCCAATGGTTCTTTAATATTATAACTCAATCACCACCCAAACAAACTTTCAACTTTCTACTTTCACCTTTGAATTTAACCGTAATTTGATTCCATTTAGAATCTCTTCAACAGTCAACGGTACATCCTCTCCGAACTGTCCCAGTTTGACCATGGGTTTGATCTCGCCGTGAAAGTCGCTGCCGGCGGTGATCAGCATATCCAATTCTTTGGCAATGGTATAGAACTGTTGATTTTCCACTTCACTCTGATAACTGTTAAAGGCCTCAATACCCTCGACCCCGGCGGCTTTGAGTTCGGCAAATTTAGTCTTGTAATCGGCCATCGTTTCCAGGCGCAGTTGTACGGGATGGGCCAGAACCGCTACGCCTCCCGCTGCCTTAATCATGGCCACCGCCTGATCCAGTGGCAGGCGCTGTTTATCCATGTAAGCCGGAGCGCCTTTCGCCAGGTATTTGTTAAAGGCCTCCTGCGTGTCTTTAACAACCCTTTTCTGAATTAACGCTTTGGCAAAATGGGGGCGGCCCACCTGATCGGGACCGGCCACAGCCTTGACCTCATCCAGGGTAATATCCAGCCCCAGAGCGTTCAACTTTTCAATAATCCTCGGGTTGCGGTTCCGGCGGGCTACCTGGACAAAATTCAGGCCCGCCTGCAGCTCCGGATTGTCAATATCCAGATAATAGCCGCAAATATGCATGGGGCCCGGTGAAAAATCGATGCTGATCTCCACCCCCGGGATAACCGTAACGCCGTACTGTTTTCCGGCAACAACCGCCTCAGCGACACCGCTGACGGTATCATGATCGGTCAGGGCCAGAGTAGTGACGCCACTCTCGGCAGCCAGTTTAAGCAGATCACCCGGTGAATAGGATCCATCGGACGCATTGCTGTGGGTGTGAAGGTCAAAGTTCATTAATAAATGTCTAATACAAATAAAATTAGGAATTAGTTATTTTATTACCCGGTTTCAGCATCCGGAAGGCTTCCGGAGACAATTTAATAAGATTATCAGTATAATTTTTCAGATCCTTATCCGAAGACAAGTAATATTGCCCTAACATTTCCCGGGCTCTTAAAATTTCTTTATATTTTGGCTGCCATTTCTTATCACGTATTAAAAAATCCATCAGCTCCATGGCCAGGATTATATGATGTTGGTAATAGTCAAATCTTTCTACCTGAGACTCGGCCCGGTTCAATTCATTGCAGATCATTAATATCTGTTGTGCTTGGGGAAATGTACCAAATCGATCAAGCAATGTTTTATGATAAACGGGCATTAATCCTCAAGTTGGATACGCTCTTCAGGAGATAATAACAGAGCTTCAACAAGGTTTTTTATTTTATGCCGGATTTCCGCATTCTGAATTATCATCGCCATATTATCGTCCAATGGACGGATATTGATAAAGGATTCAAATTCAATCCGTTTTTCCGGTTCGTTCTCAGGATACAGGTTGGCGCCCCACAAGGAAACCTGTTTTGACCCATTATTCAACAGTAACGCTTCGGCATCGGCATGCATCTCACCGCCAGCTGCGATGACTTTCAGGTCAATATCAGCCACAAACTTAATGAAATTACCAAAATGGGCCTGGCATAATTTCAGGATCGTTATGGGTTCTAATTTTTTATCGATTAATAAAAGCATTGTTCATTTTTCATGAAAAAGTACCGGATAATTAGAAGTTCGTTAGTCTTTAATAAATCCCCAGCCCCTGAATCAGTTTCATTACCGTCTGGGCCTGCTGCATGACGTAAAAATGGATACAGGGAACCTTGGCGTTCAGCAACTCTTCCACCTGTTTTTGGGCAAAGGCGCCGCCGATCTCTTTTACTTCGGCATCGTCTTTGGCATCCAGAACATTTTGGACCAGATCATCGGGAAAACTGGCATTGAAATGTCTTGGCAAAGAGCTCAAATGATTACGGCTGCTCAGCAGTTTGATACCCGGAATAATGGGCGCCTGAATCCCCGCTGCCCGGCATTTATCCACAAACTGAAAATATTTCCGGTTATCAAAGATCATCTGGGTCACAATGTAGTCCGCTCCCGCATCCACTTTTTGTTTCAGGTAGCGGATATCGGCGTCCAGGCTGGGCGCTTCGTCATGTTTTTCGGGATACGCAGCCACGCCAATGCAGAAATCGGTCCGATCGGCTTCCAGTTCGTCATCCAGGAAGAGCCCCTGATTCATGTTGCGGATCTGACTGACCAGGTCCACGGCATAGGCGTTCACCGTGCGGTCCGGCTGGATGGATTTCTTGTAATCGCTGATATCACCGCGCAATGCCATAACATTTTCAATTCCCAGGTAATTCAGTTCCACCAGTGCGTCTTCGGTCTCTTCCCGGGTAAAGCCGGTACAGAGCAGGTGCACCACAGTCTCTACTTTGAAGCGATACTTAATGGCTGCCGACAACCCGATAGTGCCCGGCCGCTTGCGGGTAATTTTACGGATAAAACTGCCATCCGCCTGTTCCACATACTTCGCATCGGCTGCGTGACTGGTCACATCGATAAAGGGTGGATTGAAGACCATTAACTCTTCCACGATCCGGTAAATAAGGTCAGCACTCCGGCCGCGATCGGGCGGAATAATCTCAAAGCTGATCAGCGGATCTGTTGCTTTATTTAGAAACTCAATGACTTTCATTTATCAGGTTCAATGTTCAAAGTGTTTTGGTTCAAAGTAAACGATGGGATGAAACTATTTTCCCGAGTTATTTAAATATTTTTTAAAGCCGCCAATCAAACTTTTTATTTTCACACATTCTTCATACAGAATTGAAAATCCACCACTATTAACCCTACAACGTCATTTAGGGGGTGTGATAAATCACCATGAATGACAACTTTATCACACCCCCTGAAGGAAATATGATGCGATATATAGTTCCAACTAGTCCCGACCCGTTGGGATAAATACTACATTTTGTATAAATGAACCTTCCCGATGCAAGCATCGGGGTATCTTATCGGTAATATTCTTAAATGAGACACTAAGGTTTCTCAAACTCTTCCTTTTATAAGGTAACCCCGAGGCAAGCCTGGGGGAATTCTTTGATTAAATTTTATCGAAGATTCCCTTTGGGACAAGTTACGTAGTAGGGTTAATATATTCACGATCTTGAGCCACATATAACAGAGATTGTACTTCCGATACGGACCGGAATGAATAGTTTATAAAATTGGAAAAGGATCGGTTGGCACCACTGTCAAATCCTTCAGCAATATTGGACATGATCGATACGGAAGCACGCTGGATTTGATCTTTTAGTCCCCAATCTTTAGCAAACACATCCCGATTTGTCAATCTATAAACTTCGTTTGTCAACTTTCGTGCTTCTTTCCAGGATTCAATATCTTCAAATCGTTCAATTTTCATTTCTAAGTTTTTCAAATACCTGCATTAACATCGAACGTTGAACATTGCACTGGTCTATAGTCTTCCATCCGCATCTTTGGCGATACCTTTTACATCATAGAGAACACAGTTGCCGTTGCCAAACTGATGTATATCCATCGTCTGAAACTGATGATGTGCAACGGCCAGCACAACAGCATCATATTTCGTTTTTTTACTATTAAATGTTTCATTTTGAATTAGCTCAACCCCATATTCTACTTTAACCTCTGCGGCGTCGGCCCAGGGATCATAGACATCCACATCGCAGCCAAACTCTTCCAGTTCGTGAATGACATCGATCACCCGGGAATTCCGGATATCGGGGCAGTTTTCCTTAAAGGTAATGCCCAGAACCAGGACTTTGGATTTCGCGATAGTGTGACCTTTTTTGATCATCAGCTTGACCACTTCTCCGGCTACATAGTCACCCATGGAGTCATTGATCCGGCGACCCGCCAAAATCACTTCGGGATGGTAGCCGATTTCCTGAGCTTTGTGGGTCAGGTAATAGGGATCCACACCGATGCAGTGTCCGCCCACCAGCCCCGGACGGAAAGGTAAAAAATTCCACTTGCTGCCGGCGGCTTCGAGTACTTCCAGAGTATCGATTCCCATGATATTAAAGATTTTCGCCAGTTCGTTGACAAAGGCGATATTCAGGTCCCGCTGGGAGTTCTCGATCACCTTGGCGGCTTCGGCGACTTTAATAGACGACGCTTTATGAGTGCCGTTCTTGACAACTAAATTGTACAGGTCATCGACCTTTTTAGCGACTTCGGGAGTTGATCCCGAGGTTACTTTTTTGATTGTGAGAAAGGTATGTTCCTTGTCGCCGGGATTGATGCGTTCCGGGGAAAACCCGCAGAAGAAATCCACATTGAAGGTCAATCCGCTGGCCTCTTCCAGGATCGGCACACAGTCCTCTTCCGTAGCCCCGGGATAAACCGTGGATTCATAGATCACAATATCACCGGGTTTCAGGACCTTGCCCACGGTGCCCGATGCCTTAATCAGGGGGGTCAGGTCCGGGCGTTTGTATTTGTCGATCGGGGTTGGTACCGTAACGATGTAATAGTTACAATCGCGAATCTCCTCCAACTGATCCGTTAAATACAGGCCTTTATCACGGTTCCAGTTACCGATTTCCGTCACCAGCACCGAGCGCAGGTTGTCATCGGCCACTTCCAGGGTGGCGTCATGGCCCTCGTTCAGGTCATCGATCCGGGCCCGGTTAATATCAAAACCGATCACCGGTAGTTTCTTGGCAAATTCCACTGCCAGCGGCAGGCCTACATAACCCAGTCCAATGGTTGCAATTCGAATATCAAACATCAATTACCTCTATATTTTTGAGATTAAGAATAAGATTAAGGCTGAGATTAAGGTTTTGATTTAGTTTTAGATTTAAGAGTAACTATAATCTGGTTAATACCGTGAATCAAATTACGGATTTGAATATCCATTTTGTTAACGCCTTCCGGAGCAAGATATTTCACTCGTTTCCCATATTCCAGATGGCTTTGTGTTTCCATTGCTGATCCGCGGGCATAATAGTAAAAATTTATCTTATCAGCAATATGATTTCGACCAAAGGCTTCTGCGATATTGGCTGAAATACTCGGAGCAGCCCTTCTTATTTGAGATGTAAAACCATAATCCTCAGTCCGTGGTAAGTGTTCCGTTAAATCAAATATATTAGTAGCGACTACCATAGCGTTTTGCTAAATCGGCATTTCATTAAAACTCTTATTCATCTAATTAAAACCCAATCCTGAACCTAAATCCTTAACCTAACCTGGACAAGCCAGAATTTTCCCAAAGGGATGCCCTCGGCACAAATTTCAAATTTCAAATTTCCTCCAGAGGAGTCCCTCCGGGATAATTTCAAATTTTAATATCGCTTTCTCTAATCTCAGCCTCCGAAAATAATTTGTGTAACAGGTGTCTCTGGAAAAGTTGATATTTAATGTTTGTTCCGTAGGAACTCCTGCTGGAGTAATTTGATATTTGATATACATTATGCTTTTTTACCGTCGAGAACTCCAATTTTTCTTTACAAAATAACAAGAATTTGAGAATTAAGAGACTAATCTTATAGTTTCAACGGTAAGGCGATCTTTTTACCCATCTGGGCCGACTTGTAAATCGCGATAATCAATTCCAGACTCTTGCGCCCGCTGCGGCCGTCGGTATCGGCATCGGAATCACCCTTCAGCGTGGCGATCACATTTTTATAATAGGGTAAATGCCCCAGTCCGTAGACATTCGGGGGATTGTAGTTGGATTCCTCGATTAGGCGGTCATCATCGTCGTAATCCTCGAATTCCCATTTATCGATATGATTCACCGCAACGCCTCCCACCTTGGCGGTGCCCTTCTCACCGAGGATCGTAATTGAACCCTCGAAGTTCTTGGGATAGGTCAGCATGGTCACATTGATCGTGCCGATCACCCCGTTCCGGAATTTCAGGATCGCCGAGCCGGTGTCTTCGGTCTCGATCTGCCGGGCCATGGTGGCGGTTTCCGCCATGACATGCTCCACGGGACCGATCAGCCACTGAATCGCATCCACGTAGTGGCTGGCCTGATTCATAAAGGAACCACCGTCAAACTCCCAGGTCCCCCGCCATTTGGCCATGTCGTAATAGTTCTGCGGCCGTTGCCAGAAGACATTGGACTGGACGATGTATATTTTTCCAAAGCGGCCCTTGTCCACCGCCCGTTTCAGCATCTGCAGGGTAGTGTTCAGGCGGTTCTGTTTCACCACAAACAGTTCAACCCGCGCCTTGTCACAGGCCTGGATCAATTGATCGGCGGCTTCCAGGGTAATCGCCATGGGCTTTTCAACAATCACATGCAGACCCCGTTTGGCCGCCGCAACCCCGTGCTGGTGATGCATGCCGCTGGGAGTGCAAATCGAAAGGATGTCCAGCTCCTCCCCTTCGAGCATCTGATCGTAATCGGTGTACCAGTTGACCCCGTATTTCTCACCGGCGGCTTTGGCCCGGTCTTCGAGAATATCACAGACAGCCGCCAGTTTCAAATCTTCTTTCAACTGGGCAATGGATTCCAGGTGTTTCCCGGAAATCCGCCCACATCCGATTAGGGCAATGTTTTTCATAATCTTTGAACCGTTTACAGTTGGAATTAGTTGTTGTATAATGGTTTTTATTGTTGTTGTAAGTTGTT
>JAUSPJ010000297.1 GCA_030655795.1 Fidelibacterota bacterium
CGGGCAGCAGGACCTTGTCAATTACCTGTTCCCCACCGGCTGTAAGCCCTTTATGGAATGCTTCTTCCACCGAGGCCACACTACCGCCAATGAGAATCAGGTATTTGCCATTATGCACTGTTCCGGCCTTGAGGACCGAAATCGGCGCCACTTTCACCATGGCGTCGCCGGTCAGAATTCCGGCAGCGATATTTGATAATTCAATAAGCGCTAAAGCGGGGTATTTTTTCATTAGACAATCCTAAAATGATCGACAAGAACGCAACGTCTTTCCCGGGAAAAACTGCGCGGACTTGTCAGGCCTTCGCCGGTCGGACTGGCGATCGAAAAGCTGCAGTAACCCTCGCCGCCAAATCCCAGACCGGAATATGCGGGACCGTTTTTCACAAAAATACTGCAATTCATCTCCCTGGCCATACGGCTGAGATTATCGAGATTTTTTGAATGCATAATCGCCGAATGTCCAAAGCCGTGTTCGGCTTTTTTGGCAATATCAATCGCCGAATCGGCATCAGGCATCCGTACCACCGGCAAGACCGGCATCATCTGTTCCGTCCAGACCAGCGGATGATCTTTATCAACCGGCAGAATGGCAAGACGAATGTCATCCGCTACCTGCATCCCGATCTTCGAGAGAATTTCACCGGCATTTTTACCAATCAATGATTTTTCCATTTTCGCCGGTTTTCCGGGACCGTTGGTTTCGGAAAAAATGACCTTTTCCAGTTGACTGATCTGCTCCGAATTCAGTACAACAGCATTGTTACGGGAAAATGCCTCCAGCAGTTTATCGGCTACGGAATCGACGACAAAAACCTCCTTTTCATCCACGCAGATGATATTATTGTCCATAGAAGCGCCCCGGACAATGTCTCTGGCCGCCGCTTCAATATCCGCGGATTCATCAACGACAACCGGCGGATTGCCCGGGCCGGCGCAGATCGCCCGCTTTCCGCTGGTCATAGCGGCTTTCACTACCCCGGCGCCGCCGGTCACAACCAGCAAACGGACTCCCGGATGCTGCATCAATTGCTGGGCGCTTTCGACTGTCGGCTCGGCAATCGCAGTCACCAGGTTCGGTGGACCGCCGGCTTCGACAATGACTTTATTCAGTAGTTGAATGTTGTAATTACTCACATTTTTTGCCGACGGGTGAACATTGAACACCACGGCATTACCGGCAGCGAGCATACCAATACTGTTACAGATGATGGTCGATGTCGGATTCGTCACCGGTGTGATTGTCCCAATAACGCCGTAGGGCGCCAATTCCACCAGGGTCAGCCCCCGATCGCCGGTATAGGCTGTCGGTTTCAGCATTTCCGTTCCCGGTGTTTTTTCGGCAACCAACCGGTTTTTCAGAATTTTGTCTTCCACGCGTCCCAGCCCTGTTTCTGCATGGGCCCATTTGGCAAGGTCTTTGGCGTGTGCCAGCATTTCAGTACGGATCTTCTCGATGATGGCATTCCGCTGTGCCAGGGTTTGGTCCATTAGTTTTAAATGGGCTTCACGGGCTGCGTTCACCGCAGAATCAATATCCGGGAAAATACCATTATTCAGAATCATGTTTGTAGAATCCTGTTTTTCAGGTATTTTATCAATCCAAGGAATACTCCCTTTTCCATCCATGATGTTAACAATACGGGATGCAATATTATCTATTTGCTCTTTGCTTAGAGGGGTCACTTTTTAGCTCCTTGCACATATCGTTAATAATGTTTATTTCAGTCAGGAAATCGGTTCATGGACGATTTTCAATTATAAATCTACAATCACTAATCTTCAATCAAAAATTCCTAATCGTCTTTGCCTTTTTTGTACTTGAACTCACCCTGCACTTCCCAGTTGTCGACAATCGCCATGACCACAGCGTCACAGGGTTTCTGGTCCGTCCGGGTTGTCTGACGGGCGGAACTTCCGGTGGCATAGAGAACATATTCTCCCACACCGGCATCCACGGCATCCGCCGCGACAACAAATCCACCAGTGGTTTGACCATCAAGATCAACATTCTGCAGAATCAGAAATTTCAAGCCCTCCAGGCGCGGTTCCTTGTGAGAGGATACAACTGTCCCCATTACTTTGGCAAGAATCATGTTGCCTCCGCTTGCTTATTTCTTTTTCGCTTCTGTCCGGCGTCCCAAAGGCAGTACTTCATCAACATTCTGATGAGGACGTGCAATCACATGGACCGATACAATTTCACCAACGCGGGTGGCGCTGACCCGACCGGCGTCACAGGCGGCCTTTACCGCAGCGACATCACCACGAATTACAGCGGTCACGTATCCGCCACCGGTTTTTTCATACTGTACCAGTTCGACTTTAGCCGCTTTTACCATTGCATCGGCTGCCTCAACAACCGCCGCAAAACTTCTGGTTTCAATCATTCCTAATGCATCTGACATTTTTCTTTCCTCCAATTAATATTCGTTATGGTTCATTATTCTTTGATCTGCCCGGTAATATCCTCAACCGCTTTAACGGCGGCCTGCCAACCGACATCAATGTCTTTTTCTTCGCCGCCCAGGTAAATCCGTCCGAAACTACCGTAGGCCCGAACATCCAGGATGTTAATATTGGCCGCTTTCTCGGCCTCAATTGCCGCCAGAGCCGCATAGGCTGCCGGAGCGACTTCCATGACAAAGAGCGTCTGTCCCGGGATAATCATATTCCCAAAACGCATCCGGTTAATCAGTTGCGTCTGATAATCATCAACGCGCCGGATCACCTGTTTCGAAAAGATTTTTGGTTTCCAGCGATCGGTTTCCTTCAATTCGAGGGCTTCCAGAATCGCAGCGCCCGCCTGGCGAACATTGGCCTGGGATTCCGAATGAATTTCCAGCATTCCGTACAATCGTTCCACAATCTGCATTCCCGGTGTCACGTTTGTCGATTTCAGGGCAATATCCGTTACCCGGTTAATCTCGATTCCCGGAGATATTTCAACGTACAGCGACGCCATTCCCGCTATCGGCAGGAAACCTTTCGCAACGGTTCCCAGATAGGCCGCATACTGAGGCTGCAGACTATCTAAAAATACATAAGCTCGTAAATCAACCACGGTTTTCTCCTTTATAAAATTAATTTGATACAGTCACGGACATCGCCCCGCCAACAATTTTAATACTGGCGCTGGCTCCAATCCGGTTTGCGCCTGCTTTAATCATTTTCTCGGCATCTTCAAACGACCGGATACCGCCGGCGGCTTTGACACCGATCCCGGAATACCCGACAACCTTTCGCATCAGGGCGACATCTTCAGCCGTAGCACCGTGCGGACCGAAACCGGTCGAGGTTTTGACAAAATTCGCGCGGGCTTTCTTCGCCAGTTCACAGGCCCGAATCTTTTCGTCATCCGTGAGCAGGGCCGCTTCGATAATGACTTTGCTGATTGCTCCCCCATCTTCACAGGCTTCACAAACCATACGAATATCTCTGTAAACCAGATTGTCGTT
>JAUSPJ010000298.1 GCA_030655795.1 Fidelibacterota bacterium
TGCTTTCGCGGACAAATTTGCCGTGAAATCCGACACTGAAAAAGTACGTCAATTTTTTGGCATATGCTATTCCAACCGCCAGATTTCAGGCCGTCAATTGTTCCCCGGTACCTTCAGGCAGTTCCACGGTCCGTACATCCATCATGCCCATTGAGAGTGAGTTAAATGAAAATCCGATTGTCCCAAACGTACCCATTGGCAGGACCACACTGGTAAATGCCAACTCCGTATCTAAAAACCAGTCGGTATAAGAGCCTAACACTCGTCGGCTTTGCGAACCGGCAATCACCGCCGGATTCCAGAACAAGGCCGAAGCGTCGTTCACCGATGCCGTTCCGGCTCCGCCCATGCCCATACTGCGGGCGCCGACACCGATTTTAAGAAATTGCCCCATCGTTGTTCCGACTTTTGTTATCTTCGCATAACCGGGTATAATTAAAACACCAATCAATGTTATCGTTAAAAGACTTCGTTGAATATGTTGCTTATTTATCATTATAAACCCTATTTAATTACCGCAAATTTACCGGTAAAATCACCCGACGCACCGGCATCGACATGATAATAATAAACCCCGGCAGCCAGATCTAAACCGTCTTTTGTAGTAAGATTCCAGGCTTCACTTCCGTCATCAGCGCTACTTTCATGATAAATTGTTTTGATATGATCACCGCTCATGGTATAGATACGAATCGTACAAATGCTGGGCAGATGGATAAAATACACCCGTCGTTCTCCCCGACCCGATGCCAACATTCTGCGTGGTTCCCAGGCCGCTGCCGCCACATAGGGATTGGGCACTACCGCCACTTTGTTGATATTTTTCCTGGCCTGTACCGCATCATCGACGGCGGCAAAGGTTTTAAATGTAAATGTGTCGCCGCTCCGAAAGGGTAAATTGATCGCGACTATGGCGGTATCGCCGGCTCCCGGTTGGATGACTTCTATGCCTTCCGGAGCAACGAAATATATTATCCAGGTTGCATTATATCTGCCTTCATATTTCATCTGGAGTTTTATATAATCTCCCGGCGAAAGGAGACTATCATTACCCCATAAGTAGGTAATTACTTTTTTATTGGCAATTACATCAAATACCTGGAAATTTATCAAACTTTTTAAACTATCTCCCAGAAAGGAACTATCCGATATCCCAAAACGGATTTCATAACGAGTTGGAAAATCTTCAATACGCTGGGTAAGTTTATTTTTCCAGTATGAATCCATTTTCGCATAAAATATTAAATTAGATTTACTGCCTGACTTCCAGCCGGAAGCCGAATCGTTATAAGCCACCGCATCGTTCCGTACCCGCAGGCGCATGCCGTTAAACATGGGATTTGAGTCTTCTCCATTCAGTGCGGTTGATTCATCGAAGATCACATTAGTGTCATAATCGGCGGTTAATTCAAATAGTGAATATATTAATGTATCCTTACGTGTTGTGTCATCGAAGCTTAGCAAATATTCACCGTCGTTCACAAGGCGCGGATCAATAAAATCCAGTAATATATCGCCACTGCCCCAACCGCTGAGTTTGACAATGCCGTCAGCCGTTTCCGGCGGTAGATATCCGGCGGCAGGGGCGTTGGGAATAACAACAGCGGTATTCTTATCGGTGGTAACATCGCCGTATATATTCTTGAAAATTGTCTTGGTACATTCCGAGGGAAGAATGAATTTTTCCGCCCAGCCCCGATCGTATGAGACCACCGCGTAATAATAAGTTTTCCCGTTGATCACGTCGGTATCTACATTGGAATGCTGCAAACCGTTGTCGCTGCCGAGATAAAATTTGACACCATCCACATCCACATCGAAAAACCCTTTGACGCTGTCCTGTAAGTCAAAATGAGCAATCGGCTCGTAAAAGGTCGCTTCTCCGTATCCGTTTGTAATAATATAGGCGTCATTAAAAGCCTCATCGCTGGAGCGGTAGATCCGGTAACCCTCGAAATCGTATCCGCCGGTAGCTGGATCGGCAAATTCATCATAGGAATTTTCCGCGGCATCATCCCAATAGAGTGTCACTTTGCCGTCACCCGGTACAACGGTTAACTCCGGTTTTATCGGTGGTCGTGCAAAATTATAGTTCGCATTATAAATATCCTGGACCACTTCTTTGTTCCGCTTTAAATCGTTCAAATTCTCGCCAAAGACAAGTGCCAGCGAAAAACGTTCCGTATGTCCCGGCGGCATGATAAAAGGCCCCGAACCGAACAGAAAGGCGATATTCCCGTTTTGACTGCCCGTATCAAAATGATAGTTCGCAATCCGTTCCCAGATTACTTCGTCATGTTGGAATTCCACACCCTGCCCAATATGAAACGAATCAAAAGCCGTCAGTCCGATCTGGTCGGATTCATCCTTATCGGTTTTATCAAAATTCGGCTCTCCAAAAGTTGGTTTGCCATCACCTTCACCCATGTCCCCGTTTCCGGCGACGCCATCGGCGCCGAGATCGTGCAGATCGGGGTCCCAATCGCCATCGTTATCGATACCGTCGGACCGGCTCTCATCGATCAGATAATTGTCAAATCCCGCGCCTGCAATCCAGTCACGATATTTCAAACCGTTATGGACATTCTCATTTTCATCAATAAGCCCGTCAAGGTCGTCATCAATACCGTTGAACGGTTTTTCACTAACAGTTTGATTCTGAAGATACAAATGTTCAGTATCACCAATTCTGACAAATAAACTATCCCCGTGAAACCGGTAAAATTTATCACTGCCGCCGGATTCAAATGATATTACCCGCCGGCCCCAATTGTTTTCCGGCGCCATATTGCTGTAATCGATAACAACCACCTTGTCCGGCAGGGGACGCGGTTTGAAATCGTTATCGGACAAAGTCGGTCCGGGTCCGTTTGCACCATCGCCGTCATTGTCGATCCCGTCAAAGGGATTGCCCGGGCTTTCCAGAAAGGCATAGCCGCAATAACCGGTTTTCCAGCCGCCGGTGCCCAGACCGTTGGAATCCCAGGTATAGGCTAAATCAAGGTCCAGATTGTAAAAGGCATTATCATCATCTGAGTCCTTTTGACCGCCCACACCGGCGTCGGCATACATCCCAAAGACAGCCTTACTATAGTGAGTTGTACTGATATTAGTAATATCGTAATGCCAGAAGATGATGTCCTCTGCCAGAACATTTGACCACTGGAAACCCCGTACAGCGACCCGCATTCCCAGACCGCCGCGTGAGCTGTCGTTTTTATCACAATAGAAAAGCCCGTGAAAATCACGGCCGTGGTCCTGGTAATCATCCACCACGAAATAACTTTCCTGGTCGGCATTTGTCCGTTTGCCGAAATATCCGTTCCAGACATTGCGCCAGCTTGCAGGCTGATCGGGCCAGTATTCCGGCCAGGTATTGGGATCATCACTCATGGCAATGTAATCCTGATCTGAGTTTGAAAAACCGGGCAAAGGCTGCCAGCCGAATTCAATTTCCGTCGGACCGGATTCATAATGTTCCCGATAGCCGCCTTCGACGATGTGGATCACAACGCCGTTTGAAAGATTAACCTCGGCGGCAACGATTGGGTAGATACCATCCATATAGGAATGTTTGCTTCCTCTGGGCCAGACGCCGGAAGGTTCCTTGCCCCACCAAGCCACTTCTCCGAAATTCCAGAACAGCGTTTCCACCAGATTGCCGTTGTGTAAGCCCTGCTTGCGAAACTTCCGGTCGCCATGCAGGTCATTGATATTATTCTGTGCGATTGCAGTGGAAAAAACAAATAAAATGCATAGACCAAGGTAGAATGTGCTTCTTTTCATCATATATTTACCTTTATTCCAACGATAAGCTGCCGGGGCGGCATGTAGTAATCCGGCCGGGTCAGGAAATCGCTCAGGCGATGGATCGGTTGTTCGGGAACATAAGTCGGGATCAGCGAAGTTGCCGGAACGCCGGTATCGGCGAAAACCTGGATTGCATTCTGCCGGTCAAACAGGTTCTTGACCTGAGCATAGAGCGAAAACCGGGTCTTCATCAGCTGGAAATTATATTTTGCATTCAAATCCACATTAAAAGTATAAGGTTTGCGCTCAGAGTTTTCAAAAGATGTCCGCTGATTCTGATATTCCGGTGTATAGGGTAAACCGCTACCGAAACTGGCGATGATACCGGTACCCCAATTCTTCGGGCTCAGGCTTACTGATATATTCAGAGTATGCGTCTGGTCCCAGTCTAATGGAACCGTCTGAATCTCGCTGGCCCGCGGCGGATCCGATTGTTGGTCGTAGAAAACGGCATTGGGATCGGAAGCGTTGCCTTCGGCGATTTGATAGGTATAATCGATTGCCCCGGATAAAATTCCAATCGGGTTTTGGGTTAATGAAACGGCGATGCCGCGCACATTCCCGTAATCCCGGTTAACATACCGGGCATAGCTGTCGCCGAGCACATACAATTCATTGATCTGCGTTCCTACCAGGTTGCGGATATCTTTATAATAACCGGTCAATTCCATTACCAGGGTCTGATTCAGCATCTGTTGGAGTCCAACCTGATAGATTGTCGTC
>JAUSPJ010000304.1 GCA_030655795.1 Fidelibacterota bacterium
GATTATACAGAAACCTGAAGAATTAACAAATGCTCGACTACTCATCGCTCAATGACCAGTTCAATAGACTTGTTTCCATTGTAAAAACCCTGCGTGGTTCATCGGGCTGTGAATGGGATCGCACCCAAACGTCCGAGTCCCTCTCTCCCTATTTTCTTGAAGAAGCTTACGAAACAATTGAAGCCATTCATGAAGGTGATCATGAAAAACTGATGGAGGAATTGGGCGACCTGCTTCTGCATATTGTATTTCAGGCCGATATTGCCGAAGAGGAAAAGCGGTTCAATCTGGCGGATTCACTGCAAAATATTTGTGATAAGCTGGAACGGCGTCATCCCCACGTATTTGGCGATGTCATTGTTGAAAATGTCCGGGACATCAAGCAAAACTGGGAAGAAATAAAATTGAAAGAGGGCCGTAAATCCCTGATGGAAGGACTGCCGAAGACGTTTCCGGCGCTGCTGTTTGCCCGCCGAATTCAGGAACGCGCATCTCAGGTCGGTTTCGATTGGAATGAAATCAATTCGGTCTGGGAAAAAGTCCACGAGGAGCTTGATGAGCTGAAGGAAGCACTGAAAAATTCTGACGAGGCAACCATAAATCTGGAATTTGGCGATTTACTGTTTTCACTGGTCAATCTCTCCCGCTTTCTGAACATTAATCCGGAAAAAGCCCTGGCAGCGACTTCCCGCAAATTTGTCAAACGGTTTCAGTACATTGAAAATGAACTGAATGGTAAGAATCAAACCCTGAAGGATACTTCTCTGGAGGAAATGGATAAACTCTGGAATGAAATCCGGGCTGCCGATAAAGATCCCCAAAAATAATCTGCATCAATCAATATTTTTTTTCAAATATTTAATAAAAGGTCTTGAACATGAGCATTCAAAGATTTATATTGAATTGTGAGGTCTTTGAAATTTATCCTGCAATGGCATACCCTATATTTTTAGAACCAACACTTTAAATATGGGAACTGGACTTCGGGCGTGGAAAGCATGCCTCCCTGTCGAGGAAACTTGAATCGTTCGAGAGGTACCCACCGTGATTAGCACGGTTCTAAAAACGTACTGCCGTTGCAGGATATTTATATTTGAAAGATAATCGCTATCCGCTGATAATCGTTGCCGACGGGATAACCCCGATCTCACGGCTGAGATTGTTCAAATCCTTTGCCGGTATTTCAATCTGTACGGAAACAGAATCCGGTGTAAACTCCGGCTGAACCGACAAACGGTATTTCCTAAGAACACGCATAATGTCTGAATAGTTATCAGGATCACACTGAATAGTCACCGTTGTGATCTGTTTGTGTCTCTTTTTTCCCGCGAGTTCAAGGGCTTCTGACGCTACCCCTCCGTAGGCCCGGATCAGCCCGCCGATACCAAGTTTAGTGCCGCCGAAATAACGAATAACCAGACATAAAACATTGGTAAGCTCGCGCCCCTCGATGGCCGCCAATATTGGCGGGCCCGCAGACCCGTGAGGTTCACCGGCATCGGAACTGTATCCCAGGGATTCACCGTCTTGATCAATCCGGCAGGCCCAACAGACATGCGATGCTTTGCGATGTCCTGATTCCACATTGGCAACAATAGCCTGTGCCATTTCCCGGGATTCAACAACACAAACCCGTGCAATAAACTTCGAGCCCTTAATTTTCCGGATAATTTCAGATGCTTGTTTAATTTGATAATTCAATAGAATTACACTGCTATTTGATAATCGTAAATTTGCGAAACATCTCAATGTCGTCGGCCGTCAATCGCAAGAGATAAATTCCCGAACTCAGGTTGCGACCTCGCAGATCATCAGAACTGATTTCCAAATTCAGAATACCGGGATCGAGATTTTCGGCACTGACGGACTTATGATAAACTCGTTGACCAAGAATGTTATAAATTTGAAAATTCAGGCTATTAATAAATTTTCCCAACTGCAGCTCTATATTAAGTGGATCCTGGTTTTTCCATGAATAGGGGTTGGCATACAGCGCCAGTATTTTTGTTTGAAATGTTTCTGCTGCTGTTAATGTCAGATTCAGATTCCGGGTTTTTTCTGTCGAAGTATTGGTAATAAAAACAAGCAATTGATCATCTGTTCTGGCTTCACCAATAAAAACTTCTACTTGATCACCAAATTTCCGCAGGAAATCAGCTGCTGTATTTTTATCAATAATATAACTCCCCTTAAACTCACCGCTCGCTGGTGATTTAACAGTCAGGTTCAGATATTGATTGGATGTAAAGGAAATTGAATAGGTACGCGTCGCCAGCGGTTTGACAGTACCGTCGATTGTCAGATCATCGCTGAATAATTGGGCCGACACCGATAACTTCGGAAAATATCTGGCATCCGGTGATATTGCATAGGCTTCATTATATCGGGCTCCGGTAAAGTAGCAGGCGCTGACGTAATTATTGTACTGAGTCGCCAGATCGCCACCATATTCGCTGATGACTTCCATTAATGACTGAAGTGCATACCGGACTTTGATCTTTTCCCAGGTCTTTTGAATTAGATTCTGATCGTAAACATCCTGCAGAAAGTAGATAAATGGCCCCATCGCGTAGGCATAATCATAGTAATCCCAGATCGATTTTACCGGATTACAAAAAAATTTCCCCAAATACTGGATATAATCATCAATCTCCGGATACGCCCGTTCCTCGAACCAGGTTGATGACCACTCCAGAAAGTAAGTATCTCCATTGCTGCTGCCAGTCAACCCATTGTTAAAAAACCAGTTATAACCCAACTGAACAACATGAAAATATTCATGGGCAATGGTAACCCGCAAGCCATCGAGTCCATTCGTGCTATATGACAGTTCCTTATAGTCATTGTCAATTTCCATATATGCAGTCCAGTCATCAGAACGGCTGGTTGTGGAAACCTCATCTTCAGGATATGTGTAAGCGTAAGCGCTGCCCCCAAAATTCAAAACATAGATATCAGTTTCCGCACCTTCGTACTTGTCAACCGGCGGCGGATCAAATCCGAGTGTATCAATCAAAATCCGGTAAACGTATTCAGCAGCAACGGCGGCTTCATAGATATAGTCCGGCACACCGACATCAATAGTTGACAGAGTATCAACGGCGTAATACCCCGCTGTTGTATAATGGAATTTAAACTGACCGGCGCTGCTGATATATGTCTGCTCATCCGTAATTACTGG
>JAUSPJ010000308.1 GCA_030655795.1 Fidelibacterota bacterium
TACGAATCAGTTCCGGCTATTTGAATATGATATCCAATGGTGAGAAGCTGTCGACAGATACCAAGCAGTATCTCAAGAAAAAAATCGATATGGCCAAGTGGTTTATCCAATCCATTCATCAGCGCCGCTTGACGATGATTAAAGTGATGAAAGCCATTATTCAGCACCAGCAGGATTTTTTCGAAGACTACCGCAATCCGCTGAAACCCATGATTCTCAAGGATATTGCCGAAGATGTGAACATGGATATATCAACCATCAGCCGGGTATCAAACGGCAAGTATGTACAGTTGAGTTCCGGGATTTATGAATTAAAATTCTTTTTTAATGAAGGTATGATGAACGATAGCGGCGAAGAGATTTCGACCCGTATCATTAAAGACAAATTAAGAACAATCATTAAATCGGAGAACAAACAAAAACCCTACAGTGACGACCATCTTGCACAATTATTAAAAAAAGAGGGTTACCCGATTGCCCGCCGGACTGTGGCAAAATATCGGGAACAGCTGAAAATTCCCGTAGCGCGTCTGCGGCGAAGCATATAAAAAAAAGGAGGCTAAAATGGCTATGAAAAAGGTAAAAATCGGAGAAAATGAGTTTGAAGTGTCGTCTTCACAGGCATTTCTACTCATTGTAGTAGCCCTGCTGCTTGTGGTGGGTGTTACGCTGGCGATGTCTTTTTACACAATCGACGCCAATGAAAATGGTGTCATCTTGCGATTTGGCAAGTATTACACGACCACCTATCCGGGACTTCATCTGAAATTCCCATGGGGAATCGATAAACTCTATACGGTGCGAGTGGATTACCAGTGGAAAGAGGAGTTTGGTTTCCGGACGGCCCGTCCGGGCGTGAAGACCATTTACTCGAAAACTCAGTACACCGATGAATCCTGGATGCTGACCGGCGATCTGAATATCGCTGATGTTCAATGGATCGTTCAGTATAAGATCAAGGATCCGCTGAAATTTCTGTTCCGGGTGCGGGAACAGAGCGGAACGATCCGGGCTGTGGCCGAAGCGGCGATGCGCTTTATTGTGGGTGATCGCTCGTTCCAGGAAGTGTTACAGTCCGACCGCCGGAAAGTGGCGTTGCTGGCTCGGGATTATATGCAGAAGAACCTGGATATGTATGATCTGGGAGTAAATATTGAACTGGTCCAGCTGATTACTGTCCAGCCACCGGGACCGGTGTTTGATTCCTATAACGAGGTTAACCGGGCCAAGCAGGAACAGGAGACTGCTATCAACGAGGCAAGTCAGGTTTATAATAAGGAAATCTTCCGGGTTCAGGGCGAAGCGAAACGTGTTGTTCAGGAAGCCCGTGGATATGCGATTGACCGGACCAATCGGGCCAGAGGTGATGCGGAGCTGTTTACATCAGTGTTTGCTGAATATCAGAAAGCCAAAGAGGTTACCCGGCAACGCCTCTATCTGGAAACCATGGAAAAGGTGATGCAGAATGTGGGTGATAAGATTTTGATTGATAAAGAGATAAAAAGCCTTGTTCCATTTCTGAATCTCAACAAAAAGGAGGTGGTAAAATGAAAACCGGAAGAATTATTTTGTTGCTGCTGTTAGTAATTGTGATTGTCTTTTTATGTACTTCTCTGTTTATTCTGGATGAAACCCAGCAGGCTATTATTACCCAGTTTGGTAAACCTGTTGACCAGCCGATTACCACAGCCGGCATTCATTTTAAATTACCATTCATTCAAAAAGTCCTGATTTTTGACAAACGTATCCTGGAATGGGACGGAAATCCCCAGGAAATTCCGACGAAAGATAATAAATTCATCTATATCGATACTTTTGCCCGGTGGCGGATTTCCGATGCGCTGGCATTTTATAAAAGCAACCGCAGTGAAATGGTTGGCTATTCACGCCTCGACGATCTGCTGGACGGCGCTGTCCGGGATGAAATCGCCAATCATACTCTGCCTGAAATTATCCGCAGCTCGGACCGGCCGATGATTATTCAGGAAATCGAATCTGCGGAATTAACTTTGGAGATGGATTCTTCACGATACGAAGAACTGGATATTTCAGGCGCCCGTGCTATTATTACGAAAACGATTATTGAGAATGTAAAGACCAAACTGGCGGAATTAAACCTGGGTATTGAAGTGATTGATCTTCAGATCAAGCGAATCGATTACAATACCGAAGTTCAAAAAAAGGTGTTTGACCGGATGATATCGGGTCAGCGCCGGATTGCGGAAAAATACCGGGCCATCGGCCAGGGAGAGAAGGAACGGATTCTGGGAAAACAATCGCAGAAGAAAAAAGAGATTCTGTCCCAGGCTTATCTGGAAGCTCAGCAGATCCGCGGGAAAGCCGATGCCGAGGCGGTTAGAATATATGGCTATGCCTACAACCGCTCGACCGACTCCCGGGAATTTTACAAGTTCCTGCGTACCCTGGAAACCTATAAAACCGCGATTGACAGCTCGACGACATTAATCATGTCGACGGACAATGAGTTTTTGCAGTATCTTGGATCAACAAAATAAGACGGTCTGGAATGATGAATACCAACAGTGACAATTTGGACAACAAGCCGATGATTCGTTCGACGACGGTTATTGGTGTCCGCCGGGACGGGAAAGCGGCTATGGGCAGCGACGGACAGGTGACGAACGGTAACACCGTCATGAAGCATAATACCAGTAAAATTCGCAAATTGTATAATGATTTGATCATTATCGGATTTGCCGGTTCCACTGCCGATGCCTTTACACTATTCGAGAAATTCGAAGGCGAGCTGGAAAAATATAAGGGCAATGTCAACCGGGCGGCCGTGGAATTGGCCAAGCTCTGGCGTACCGATAAATATTTACGCCGGCTGGAGGCTTTACTGACGGTGATGAGTAAAGAGACATCGCTGATTATTTCCGGAACCGGTGATGTGATTGAACCGGACGATGATATTATCGCCATCGGCTCGGGCGGTCCCTATGCTCTGGCCGCCGCCCGGGCATTAATGAGCCACAGTCAGTTGTCCGCCCGGGAAATTGTGGAGGAGGCTCTGCACATTGCCTCCAAAATCTGCATTTACACAAATGATTATTTGACGATTATGGAATTATGACACAAAAAGACTTAACCCCGCGTGAAATTGTACAGGAACTCGACGCCTATATCATCGGCCAGGACAATGCTAAAAAAGCGGTGGCGATTGCGTTACGGAACCGCTGGCGCCGGCGACATGTCGAAGGCCCCATTAAAGAGGATATTATGCCGAACAATATCATCTTAATCGGACCCACCGGCGTCGGTAAAACGGAAATTGCCCGGCGTTTGTCCAATCTGGCCCATGCTCCGTTTATGAAAGTCGAAGCCTCCAAATTTACCGAGGTTGGCTATGTGGGTCGGGATGTGGAATCCATTATCCGGGATCTGACCAACATTTCAGTCAATCTGGTAAA
>JAUSPJ010000110.1 GCA_030655795.1 Fidelibacterota bacterium
ACTTTGCGGTCTTTGCGTCTTTGCGAGAGGTCTTTTCTGGTTTATCCAGGTTAGTCCCTTACAAGTCAAATTTTTGTCCCGACACGTCGGGAAAATATTTGGAGTTCTCGACGGTAAAAAGCATAATGAATATCGAATATCGAACAAGGAATAACGAATTTTGAAGAGAATTTGAAATCTGATATTTATAAAAGAACTTTGCGGTCTTTGTCCCGATGCTTCGGGAAGAGGTCTTTTCTGGTTTATCCAGGTTAGGAAACAATCCGTTGGAAATTCAGTAAAACAATTTTGCTTTCTATCATAGGAATGGTTATTTTTTACATGAAAATAAGGAAACGATAATGAGACGATCTATAAAAATAATTCCTATGTTGATTGTGCTGCTGATTCTTAGCCAGATGGCCTTTTCACAAAAAAAATATGGAATCGATGATCCAGACGCCCGGTATGGCGGAATAGCCCTAGTTCAGACCAATAACGGAGGCGGAATTGGCGGCTTTTACGAACGGGCGCTGAACTCCGCAAATCATCTGACTGCAAATTTGAATATCATTTTTGTGCGTGGTGATAATGATTACCAGATTTACGATCCATATTCCTCATACTATTACAATACCGCTTATTACTACGATCGTCCAAATAAAACAAGATTGAATTTCCTGTCGTTCCAATTGGGTTATAAACGGATTCTTTTCACTGATAAACTGGCGAATAATTTCCGGCCATTTCTCTCCTGTAATGCCGGACCGGTTATTGCAATGGATCCGGCAAATGTACCGGACTGGTCTGAGCGGATGAAAAATATCAACTATTACTATAACGGCACTGTCCATTTTGGCGCCGGGATCGATTTTGTGACAATGCCAAAGTCTCTCATTTCTCTGTTTGTCGGTTATGAGTATCTCAACTTTCCGGTTAAAATTGATATTCCAGAAGAATTGCCGCCGGAGGAAGAATGGGATTCATACTATACCGGTCGGCGGAATTTCAGTGGAATAGTCATCAAGATCAGTCTTGGAAAAAAGTTTTAATGCACCACTATTTTTTTTATGCTTCACCTGATCAGATAAATGGCAGTACGGCAACACTGACGGGTGACGATTTCCGGCATTGTATCCAGGTACTCAGAAAAAAAATCGGAGATAAGGTCTCACTCATCGATGGTAAAGGGAACATTTTTCATACATCAATTCAGGAAATTACAAAAACCAGCTGTGGTTGCCGGATTCTATCCCGTGAAAACCAGCAACGAGCCCTGAAAACTGCTATCTTTCTGGGTTTTGGCCTCGTAAAAATAAAAGCGCTGGAGTTGATAATTCGTGACGCTACAGCGTTGGGAGTGTCCGGAATAGTTCCGTTGCTGACAAAACATTCGGTAACACAGAGCGTCAATGCCGAAAGAATTCATAAAATTGCCATCGAATCCATTAAACAGAGCGGAAATTACTATCTTCCGGAAATCGAAAAACCGCAGTCAATATCTGAATGGCTGAATGGATTGGCGCCGGATACAATAAAAATACTGTGTGATCAGGAAAGTAAAAAGAAATTAAACGAATTGCTGGCAGGTGGTGATCCAACTAAATCGATTGCTGTTTTGGTTGGACCGGAAGGCGGTCTGCATGATGCTGAAATTAAACTGGCGCTTGACACCGGTTTTTTAGCAGTAAATTTGAATCCTTTTCGCCTGCGCACCGAACTGGCGGCGGCAGCGGCAATTTCCAGTATCTGTTCATTAATAAATTGAGGAAGGGAAAATTTGTGAATAACGAGTGTGTTTTTTGCAAAATTGCTAACGGTGAATTTGGAGTAAAATTTATTTATGAGGATGAGGAACTGTTGGCATTTCATGATATAAATCCTCAGGCGCCGGTGCATGTATTGATTATTCCAAGAAAGCATATTGCACGGATAAACCGGCTGAATGATTCGGATCGGTCACTGGCTGGAAAAATGATTCTGACAGCCAATAAAATTGCAGAAGACGAAAATATTTCCGAAGGCGGTTATCGCTTGGTATTTAACTGCGGACCCGATGGCGGGCAGGAGCTTGAGCATATCCATCTGCATCTGCTGGGAGGCCGTCAGATGAATTGGCCGCCGGGTTAATGCGTTTTAAAGTAAGTAAATGCCGTTTAACGGGATAATTTTCCGTTCAGCAAGAAACACATGCCATTTTCCATTGAATTGAATATATTAATCCAGCATATCAGAGATGTGCTATTAGAAAACTGACGTATGTATATATCCAAACTTTCGCTCTACGGTTTTAAATCTTTCTCGAAAAAATCTGAAGTTCATTTCGGCAAGGGCATCACGACAGTCGTTGGACCAAACGGTTGCGGTAAAACGAATATTGTCGATGCAATTCGCTGGGTAATTGGAGAACAGAAGTCCAGTGTCTTACGCGCCGATCGCAATACGGATATGATCTTTAATGGTACGGCAACCCGACGGCCGCTCAATCTGGCCGAAGTGTCTCTGACGATTCATAATGTCAGCGGCAGACTCTCACTGCCTTACTCCGACATTATCATCACTCGCCGGGTGTACCGGAATGGCGAAAGTGAATATTTTATTAACAACAACCTGTGCCGGCTGAAAGATATTACCGACCTGTTTATCGATACCGGAATGGGCGCCAACGCCTATTCGATCATTGAACTGAAGATGATTGAAGATATCCTCAGCGAGAATCCTGACGAGCGGAAACGACTCTTTGAAGAAGCGGCAGGCGTTAATAAATACCGGGTGCAGCGGAAGGCCGCTTTGCGAAAACTGGAAGCAACCAAGGATGATCTGATCCGTTTGAATGATATTATCAATGAGGTTGATGCCAAAGTTAAAAATCTACATCGTCAACTCAAGCGCTATGAGAAACACCAGGAAACGACAGCTAGTTTAATTGAATCCGAAGTCCAACTGGCAACCCGAAAAAACGCAGATATCAGAAAATCACTGGACCCGATCGTAAGCCATATTTTCGAAGACCGGAAAAAACTGGAAAAAGTCATCAAAGATTTGACCGGAGCCGAGGAAATCTGGAATACCAGCCAGAAGGAATTTGAAGAACAGGAAAGCGTTCTCGACGAGAAGAATCAGCAGCTCTCGGAAATTCGGGAAGAACGGAATAAATACGCTACTCAGGAATTGGTACTGAAAGAACAGAAGCGCAATATAAATCAAACAATTGCCCGGCTTCAGAATGATATTCTTCAATACGAAAGATCAATTACCTCTGCAAAACAGAAGGAAGTTGAACTAACGCAACAGTACCTCGATACTCAGAAACAGCTTGGCGAGAAGCGGGAATCATTTAAAACTATTGAAACTGCTGGAGAAGAAATTGAGCAGCGGTATTCGAAAGTGAATGCTGAAATTCAGGCCTTGCAGGAAGAGCGCTTCGGCTTGTCCAAGAAACAGGCAGAGAACAGCGCCCGGTTTGGTAATCTCCAGGAAAATATTACCCAGCGGGAAAAAGAATTGAAATCCATTAAAGAGCAGCTGGTTTATCAGAAAGAAAATGAGAAAAAAATATCTGAATCCTTGAATTTAATTCGAGACAAAATTAGTTCTCTGAATGTTGATCTGCAGCTAAAACGAGATAATCTCGACGAACTGGAGACCCGGTATAACCAGTTTTTTCAATCCGAGCGCGAACTTCAGAAAGAACGCCGGGAAGTGGAATCTCATCTGGATCGGCTCAACAACCGGATTCAGTTCTATACCGGAATAATCCAGTCAAAAGAAGGGTTCAGCCCCGGTTTACAATATGTTCTTGAAAATCTGACTGATTTCCCGGGGATAAAAGGAGCATTGTCAGATCTGTTGTCAGTTGATTCAAAATATTATACGGCCGTTGAAGCCGTGATAAAGGATATTTCACGCTTACTGGTCGCTGAAAACCGTACAGCAGCGCTGCAAGCTCTATCGAGATTAGCCGTACAGGATAAAGGCCGGGTATCGATTATTCCGCTGGACCATGAGTATCGACAGCAAACCGCCAATCCTGTTACAAACCTGGTTCCATTGACGAACTATGTTAAATGTGATAAATCCCTCGCAAATCTGAAAGAATTTCTGTTTCAGCAGATCTTCTGCTGTGATGACGAGCAGTATGATCAACTGATAAATGACCCGGATTGTCGTGGCACTTCACTGGTCTCGGATAAGGGGCGCTTTCGGGATGCAAATGGGATATTTACCGGTGGCTCCCGGGCAGCCGAATCCAGTGTGCTGGTCGGACGAACAGAAAAACTCTATCAATTGGAAGCTGAAGCAGATGCGGTATCGGAAAAACTTAAAGCGGTACAGGCCCAGCTGGAATCCATTCAAAGTGATTTAACGGCGGTCCAATCCCAGAAGCAGGAACTTTCCCGGTTAATAAAAAATGCCGAACAGGAAGCGTTAAAATTACAGGGTCAGTGGCATCATAGTGAATCACAGCTAACCGAGTCAAAAAGTATTCAAAAAACACTTGATGACAATCGAATTTCCCTGAAAGTTTTAATCGAAAATTTCAAGGAACGAATATTAAAGGAAGATCCCGGGAAGTCAAACCTGGATATTGAGATTGTTACTATCGAGGAAAAAATCAGTAAGATACGTGAACATGCTGCTGAAATAAAAAAAGAGCTTGATCAGGTGGTCACTGACCGGCAAAATCAGCGTATTGAATTAATTAATCTGGAAAACAGATACAGAAATATTGCTGATAACCTGGAAGTTACCCGGCGCACCATACAGAGGACACTTGAGAATACCGATAATGCCCGCCTTGAATTGGATAATAATGAGCAGAACGCCGGCGGCATTCAAGTAAAAATTGGTGACAATCAGAAACAATTGAGCGAATTTCAGAATACTGTCGCTGTCACAGAGAAAAGTATTGAGGAATTCCGGCAATCATATCAGGCAATCCGTAACAATATTCAGCAGTTGAATGAACAACTGTTTCAATTGAGACGTGAAAAGGAAATATTGTCCGAATCGATCAGCAAGTTGGAACTGGACCGGTCGGGTTATAAAGCGACGATCAATGAGATAAAATCTGTATTATTGGAAAAATATAATCGCTCTGTTCCGGATAGTGTGCCCGACGATTTGCCGGAGAAGGAAGAGCTGACCCGGAAAGTTGAACGCTATAAGCACAACCTTGAACTGATCGGTATGGTTAATATGACTGTAAAAGATGAATACGAAGAAGAGGATTCACGTTTGACATTTTTGACAGAGCAGCGGGATGATTTGATTAAATCTGAAAAGGGATTGAACGAGGTAATTGTCCAAATCGATAATATTGCCCGTGAGCAGTTTCGTGAAATATTTGAAAAGATTCGTCAAAATTTTAAATCCACTTTTTCGATATTCTTTGGTGGCGGTGAGGCCGATATAAAAATGATTGGACACAACGATCCGCTGGAAGCGCAGATCGAGATCTGGGCTTGCCCCAGCGGCAAAAAGATGCGATCCCTGAAAATGCTTTCAGCCGGGGAAAAAGCCCTGACAGCGATAGCTCTGTTGTTTGGAATTTATCAAGTCAAACCAAGTCCTTTCTGCATACTCGACGAAGTTGACGCCCCATTGGACGATGAAAATACCCGGCGTTTTACTAATGTAATCAGAACTTTTTCTGAGAAGACCCAGTTTATCATTGTTACTCACAATAAATCGACGATGAGTATTGCGGATTCATTGTATGGAGTGACGATGGCGGAAAGCGGTATTTCCCAGATTGTATCCGTAAAAATGGAGTAGCTATGAAAGTTAAAATTAGTTTATTACTACTGATAATAATCTCAATACCGTCCATTGCAGCGGATTTTGATTTGGATTATGCCGTCTTCAGAGGCGATGAAGCCAATGATGTTGTTGAAGTATACCTGATGATACCACGAATTCTGTTCGATTTTGTTGAAAGTGACGGCGCCTACCGTTCAAGTGCGTTTGTCCGGGTGGCATTTGCCTATGATGATACTGTGCGCCAAATGAAGGAATGGAGTTTTACTGACAGGGTTGAAGATCCAAACCAAATTACTGACATCCAAAAAATACCGGAAATCGTGACGATGACTATACCAAAAAGCAAGTACCAGATTATTGCAATCGTCATGGATCTGAATTCAAAAAAAACCTATCGGAAAGAAACCAATATTATTGTAAGAGACTTTACTTTTGATAAGCTGGCATTAAGTGACATTCAACTGAGCAGTCAGATATCACAAACAGAGACACAAAATAAATTCAGCAAGTATTTTAACTATGATATAATTCCCAATGCCAGCAATGTCTATGGTGATCAAAATCCGATGATATATGCATTTTGTGAAGTCTATAATCTGAAAACAGACCTCCAATCATATCAGGTTCAATATACCATTACCGATATCAACGCTAAAATCATTCAGCAAAATGATTGGCTTAAAAAGAAAAAACCGGGGACTTCAGCGGTAGAGATAAAGGGAATGAATATTGCCGAATTGAATTCCGGATTGTATAATTTTAAAATTGCTGTCAGAGAAGAAAATACAGACCCGGAAACGGTTGCTTATAAACGGTTTTATATCGCAAAAAATGACCAAAATAAACTAATGGCTGAAGCCATGGAGGAAGTCAATCTTTCAGCGCTGTCTGAAAAGGAATTAATTGAACTCTTTAATCCTCTTAAATATTTCGCCACAGATAAAGAACGCAAGATGTTCCGTAAATCGAATATTGATGGAAAGCGCAATATTATCAACAATTTCTGGAAAACCCGAGACCCCGATCCGACTACGCCCCTTAACGAAGCTGAATTCGGATATCAACAGCGGATGAAATACGTGGCAGAACAATTTTCTTCGCCACAGCGTGAAGGCTGGAAAACCGATATGGGAAGGGTATTTTTAATATATGGTCAGCCATCGGAAATTGAACGATTCCCGAGTTCACTGGGGACCAAACCATATCAAATCTGGTACTACTATGAATTTGAAGGCGGAGTCTTTTTTGTCTTCGTCGATAAATCGGGATTCGGTATGATGGAATTAGTCCACTCAACAGCCCGAAATGAACTTCAGGACGAGGCATGGCGACGCTGGATTCAGCCAATAGGTAATGCCGATAACGATTATTATTAAAAATGACAGATTATTTCGTCTCAGAGTCTGTGTGAAAACGTAAAATTGTACAAAACATCGATGGATAGTACTGTTTTCCCGGTAGATAAATTTCGAACGCTGAAGACGGTTGTTCGCAATCTCTGTCAAGGGCTATCATCGTTGCTGTTTCCGACAGCCTGCATTGTCTGTGATCAACGTATTGAAGAGCCGCAGGCAGTCGTATGCCAAAATTGCTGGAGCGATTTAAAATTATTATCGGTTGATATTATTAAAACAAAACCTATTCCAGAACAGCTTGATGCAATTTTACCGGTATTTGAATTTAATGATACAATGCAAAAGATTATTCACGGACTTAAATATGGCGGGTATAAATCTTCCGGCATACATTTGGGGCGACTGATGGCTTCACGGTTGCCGCGGGAATTTTTATTGAAAGATACTCTCCTGATGCCTGTTCCGCTGCACCCCATCAAGAAGCGGGAACGCGGGTACAACCAATCTCTGTTTATTGCCCGGGGAGTTGCTGAAGTATCGGGTAACACCGTAAGGGATAATATATTGAAGCGAGTGAAAAATACCGTTACTCAGACGCATCTTGATGCCCGTGAACGGCATGAGAATATGCTGGGTGCGTTTGCTATAAACCGTAGCTGCGATTTGAGTGGAATTAATTCAGTTGTTCTCATAGATGATGTGTTTACTACCGGTGCCACAATGAACGCTGCAGCAGCAGTACTGAAATCTTATGGAGTTGCTTCAATTCGCGGTTTAACAGTTGCTGCTCCGATATAACACTTTGAAATTTTACTTGTTTAAATTGCCTGAAAAAGGTAAAATCCCGAGTTATCTGAAAATTAATAATAAGGTGAATTATGGCACGACTTACAATTGATGATTTGACCGTAAAAGGACAAAAAATACTGGTCAGAGTTGACTTTAATGTTCCCCAGGATGAAAACCAGAATATTACGTCGGATTTTCGTATCAAGGCGGCACTGCCGACAATTGAAAAACTGCTGAAAGGCGGTGGGAAAGTGATCCTGATGTCGCACCTGGGAAGACCCAAGGGGAAAAAAGATCCCAAATTCAGTTTACAGCCGGTTGCAGATCGATTAAGTGAACTAATTAAGAATAAAGTATATTTCGCACCGGATTGTATTGGTGATGAAGTTACAAAAATGGCTGAAAATCTGAAGGAAGGGGAAGCGCTGCTTCTCGAAAATCTTCGGTTTTATGAAGATGAGACAAAAAATGGTGAAGAATTCTCAGCCAAACTTGCAGCTTTAGGCGATATCTATGTAAATGATGCGTTTGGGACAAGTCATAGGGCGCATGCATCCATGGCCGGTGTTGCCAAATATTTTAAACAACGGGCAGCCGGTTATCTTCTCGAAAAGGAATTACACTATCTGCAAGACTGTCTTGATGAGCCTGAAAAACCCTATACAGCGGTTTTGGGTGGAGCCAAGGTAACCGGAAAAATTGAAATTATCGAGAGGCTTTTCGGCAAAGTCGATAATATTCTTATAGGCGGCGGCATGGCCTTTACCTTTCTGAAAGCTCAGGGAATGGAAATAGGAAAGTCAATGCTGGAAGAAGATAAAATTGATTTAGCCCGCGAAATCCTTAAAAAAGCTAAAGAAGTCGGATGTAAAATTTATCTGCCAACGGATGTTGTTGTTGTATCTGAACTAATCGAAGGAGCAGAAATGGATGTGGTTGCGGTGGATCAGATTCCGGTTGACAAACTTGGTGTTGATATTGGCCCCGAAAGCAACGTGTTCTTCAGTCAAGTTCTAAATGCGAGCAAAACTGTCCTTTGGAACGGTCCTATGGGTGTCTTTGAAATACCGCAGTTTTCAACCGGTACGGAGTCCATTGCACGGACATTGGCTGAAATTACGGAAAAAGGAGCTGTGACAGTTGTCGGTGGCGGCGATTCTGCTTCAGCGCTTAAAAAGTTTAAATTAACGGACAAAATGACCCATGTATCCACCGGTGGCGGAGCGGCACTTGAATTGCTCAGTGGCCTGGAACTGGTGCCGGTAAACCTGATATCAACGAAATAGGTGCTTATGAAACGCTATATTGCAGCCGCAAACTGGAAAATGAACAAGAATGTTCTGGAATCCATCGACTTCACAAACCAGATGACTAAAATTTTATTGAATCTCAAGCGAACCGACGTTATATTATGCCCGCCTTTTACGTCGCTCTTTAACATTGGCGAACTATTGAAGAAAACAGAGCTTTATCTGGGGGCCCAAAACATGCACTTTGCAGATTCCGGTGCATTTACCGGTGAGATTTCAGCGGAAATGCTGAAATCATCATTTTGCGAGTATGTTATTTTGGGACATTCCGAGAGACGGCATGTATTTAACGAGTCTGACAGCTTGATTCATAAGAAACTGCTGACCGCACTTGAGAAGGGACTGAAACCAATCCTGTGTGTTGGTGAAACTCTCGAAGAACGTCAGAGTGGCCGGACTGTGAGTGTCTTGAAAAAGCAATATGCCGATGCATTTTCCGGTTTATCGGCAGGCGAGATGAGAAAATGTATAATTGCTTATGAGCCTGTCTGGGCTATCGGTACCGGTGTTGTGGCCAGCCCCGAACAGGCTTCTGAAGCCCATAAAGAAATTCGGTCCATGATTGCCAGTCAGTTTAACTTGCAGCTGGCAAATGAGATTCGGATTCTGTACGGAGGCAGTGTCAAACCCGGAAACGCAGATGAACTGATTGCGACCGCTGATATCGATGGGTTTTTAATCGGAGGAGCGAGTCTGTCAGTTGAACCATTTGTTTCAATCGTTCAGTCTATAGAAAATTATTTGGAAAAACAGGAGAAGTAGTGTATACATTTTTAATAATCGTTCATGTTTTAGTATCGTTGTTGCTGACCTTGACAATTTTAATGCAGTCCAGCAAGGGCGGGGGGCTGTCCGGTACTTTCGGAGGTGGCGGAAGCAGCTCGCTGTTCGGAGGTCGTGAAGCGGCGACATTTTTATCAAAATTGACATCAGGACTTGCAATCGCATTTTTCGTGATTTCAATTTTTATTGGTCTAATGTCAGCACCACGTGGAGATGCGACGAGTATTATCAGACGTGAAGCAGATAAACGGGTGGTTCCTTCAGCAAATTTGCCAGTCCCTGCCGGTACTTTCGAAGATGATGGTTCATCCGAACTGCCGGTAACTGAATAAAAAAACATATCAATAACTGTTTTTTGATGTTCGGAAAATTGCCGAGGTGGTGGAATTGGTAGACACGCATGGTTGAGGGCCATGTGGGCGCTAGCCTGTACGGGTTCGAGTCCCGTCTTCGGCACAATAATCTAATGAAAATAAGAGGATAACAATGAAATTAGTGATAGGAAAAAAAATCGGAATGATCACAGTAAGCTGCCTGCTGTTTTCTTCGTTTATTTTTGGACAGGCTTCAAATGAGATCATTAAAGCAAACGACCTGTTCAACGCCGGGAAGTACCAGGAAGCGAAAGCGATTATTGGACCTATTGTGGATAGAGATCCGGGATATACAGCCGCCATATTTCTGCTTGGTAAAAGTTATTTTAAACTGGGCGATCTGACAAAAGCGCGGGAGCTGATTGATAAGGCAATAGAACTGGACCTTAAAAATCAGGAATATCGTGAAGCACGTAATGAAATGGCTACCTTTGCCAGCAAATTAACCGAAGGATCACGTCTTAATAACAGTGCCGATTACAAAGGTGCTAAAAAGGTCTATCAGGAGATCATTAAAGAGAATCCGAATTTTATCAACGCCTATATTGATCTCGGTCGCGTAAATGTCCGCCTGGATAATCTGGAAGGCGCTGCGGAAAACTTCCGGAAGGCGATAGAAATGGATCCCGAAAATGAAAGCTATAAAAAAGAGTTTGAATCGATTACCCGTCGTTATATTCAGGATGGGACCCAGCTGATGCAGCGAAAAAGTTATGCGGCCGCACTGGAAAAATTTAAACAGGCGATCAGTCTGAATCCTGAAGATCCGCTGGCCTATTATTATTCGGCAGTCGTTTATCTGGAAGAGAAAAATACCGCGGAAGCTCTGGTTGCAATAAATAAAAGCATTGAATATGATCCAGAATACCCAAAAGCACACCTGGTAAAAGGTAAAATCTATACTGGTATGAATGATGTGGCCGGCGCTATAAATTCGTTTAAGAAAGTAATTGCGCTGGATCCGGAATATGTTGACGCCTGGAAAAATATTGGTTTCGTCTATTATAAATTCAAACAATATGATAATGCAATTCCAGCGTATAAAGAGGTAATTAAACTGGATCCAAGCTATGCTTCTGCCTATGCAAATATGGGCGCGATTTATATCGAACAGAAAAAGTTTAACGAAGCCGTGTCCAGTTTAGGCAAGGCGGTGGAATTGAATCCAAGAGACGTCAATAGCTTATATCGCTTATCACAGGCTAATAATAATATCGGGAAATGCGATCAAGCGAAAGAAACAGCCCAGGAGGCGCTCAAGGTCAAACCAAATTGGGCGCCGGTATTAATTGAATTGGGAATTGCCGAACGCTGTGTGGGCAATCGCACAGCCGCTAAGCAGGCATTTCAGATTGCAGCCCGTGATCCGAAATGGAGAGCCGTGGCTGAATATGAATTGAAAACTGTTCAATAAACGAATCATCAGATATAAAAAAAAGGGGTGAGAGTAATCTTACCCTTTTTTATTTTAGAATGGACGTTGCATGAATTGGAATTTCTTCTTATTTTTATGCGGAATAAATGGAACAGGAAAAAACATCACTATCTAAGCATCAGACTCTCTTATGAAGGAATTCATTCTAAATAATGCAGAAGCTCAACAGGTCGATCGCTATGCAATTGATACCCTAAAAATTCCGGGCGTCGAGTTAATGCAGCTGGCCGGTTCCTATGTCTCGATGAAAGCAAAAAAAATCCTGAAGCATGTGCCAGGCAGTCATGTGGATATATTTTGTGGAACCGGTAACAACGGCGGGGACGGTTTTGTCGCTGCCCAGCAGCTGTCTGAGTGGGGTGCGACGGTGAATATCTGGCTTGTCGGAGTTCCGGAGAAAATCGTCGGTGACGCCTTGCATTTTTACGGGAAGTGTGTAAATAAACGCATCAAGATAATCAGTATTGCTGGACAAAAAGAGCTACCCGCTGCAAAGCAGATAGCGGAAAGTGATCTGATCATCGATGCACTGCTTGGAACCGGATTTAAAGGTGAGGTCCGGGGCATCATTCGTGAACTAATCGAGTTGATAAATGTCTCAAAACGTCCGGTAATTTCAGTCGATATCCCATCGGGTGTTAGCGGCGACACGGCTCAAACCGGAGGAGTCGCTGTACAGGCTACCCGAACGGTGACAATGGGATTTCTGAAACGGGGACTCATGTTTCAACCGGGCAAGCGGTTAGCGGGCAATATTGTACTGGCAGATCTGAAATACCCGATTCAATCCTTTAAAATACTGGAGCATGAAACCTACCTGATTGACAGGCACATAGTCCGGAACCTGATTCCTGTAATTTTTGATGATACTTATAAACATCAGCAGGGTAAAGTACTCATTTTTGCCGGATCACCGGGAATGACCGGCGCGGCATATCTGGCTTCTCAGGCGGCTCTTCGAAGCGGCGCCGGACTGGTAATTAACGCGGTACCGGCGGGTTTGAATCCAATCATGGAAATAAAAACGATTGAAACACTGACGCTTCCGTTACCGGAATCAAAAACCGGTACATTTTGCTTGAATTCCCTTCATGCTGCCGGAGAAAGAATTAAATGGAGTGATGTGATTGTTTTTGGACCGGGAGTATCTTCTAATGCGGAGCTTAGGGATTTTGGAATTGCTTTATTGCAAACCGTCATCAAGCCTGCGATTGTGGATGCCGATGGATTGTGTGTGTTTCATGATAATCTTGACCTGATCCATAAAATCGATGACCTGATTATTACACCGCATCTGGGTGAATTTGCCAAACTTTCGGGATATAAAATTGCGGATATAAAAGCAAACATCATTGACATTGCTCGGGAATTTGTGCTGAAATATCCGTGTACTCTTGTGCTGAAAGGGGCGCCGACCATTGTTGTTTCACCGGCTGGAGAAGTTGGAGTGAACAGTTCCGGTAATCCGGGTCTCGCCACAGGCGGAACCGGTGATGTTCTGACGGGACTGATTGCCGGTCTGCGGGCCCAAAAAATGACGTCGTTTGATGCTGCAATCAGCGCTGTGTTTATTCACGGATTAGCCGGCGATCTAGGTCGAAATAATTTCGGTGTCCGTGGATTAATAGCCGGCGATTTACTAAACTATATTCCGGGAATTCTCAAAGAATATGAAAAGGTTCAATAGTGTCCAGACATCTGTATAAACTACCGGCAATCTTGTATAGTATGTTGATATTTTTTCTCTCCTCTTTACCACAGAGTGAACTGCCGCCGCTACGAAT
>JAUSPJ010000325.1 GCA_030655795.1 Fidelibacterota bacterium
TTTTAAAATAACTAAATTCTCTGCGGCTAAATAATAAATCTTTTAATCCCATTTTTTAGCAATTTGGAATTGAAATTAATTAATAATCCTATTTTGTATCTTCCTAATTTCATGTAACTAAGGATTTGTGCTTCAAAAACATGATCAAATCTTTCAATGCTTTTTAATTCAACAACAACAGAGCCTTCTACTAACAAGTCAATTCTAAATTCACCAATTTTTTAATTGTTTTTCTTTGGCAATAGCCAATTATTTTTTCTGTAATTTTATTCAATTCCATTTAAAAACCTTTGCCACTGAGACACTGAGAACAGGGAGGAAATAAAAATAGTTAATTAATACTCTGTGCACTCCGTGCCTCTGTGGCTAAAAAAACATCACAATTGGGCAATAATAGCATCGGCAATCTGACTGGTCGAGGCGGCGCCTTTTTCCACCACATCCGGCCGGCCGGCCATTTTCATCATATCATAGGTCCGCACCTTGCCTTCGGCAACCACCGTGGCCACGGCTTTGCGAATCCTAGCGGCCATGGCGTTTTCATCAATATAGTCAAGCATCATGCAGGCTGATTCCACCATGGCAATGGGATTGACTATGGAAACCGGATAATCCGCGTATTTCGGCGCCGAACCATGGGTAGGTTCAAACACACCGATACCGGTATCCGGATTAAACTGGGCCGAACAGGCAAAGCCCAGCCCGCCGATAAGCCCGGCAAATCCGTCGGAGACAATATCACCGAACATATTACCGGCCACAATAACTCCGTAGTTATCCGGATTCTTGGTCAGCCACATCATCTGGGCGTCGATATTGGTGTTCCAGAGTTCGATTTCCGGATAGTCACTCTTCTGAATCTGCTGCGCCATTTTGTACATCATCCCCGAAGTTTCGCGAATCACGTTGGGTTTTTCACAGACAGTAACCGACTTGTAACCATATTTTTTCGCATGTTCAAATGCCGCCCGCAGAATACGTTCCGTGGCTTTCCTGGTAAAAATCCGGGTCGAAACGGACAGCTCTTCCTTCGGTGTTTTGCTGAAATTTTTGACGAATTTCGGATGAGTCATCAAGGCTTCGTAGACTTTATCCGGTGGATTGCTCCACTCGACGCCACTGTAGAGTCCTTCGGTATTCTGGCGAAAGATCACCGCGTCAATTTCCGGTTCCTCAATGGTATCATTAGGTCCACGGCGAACGAAATTCAGGGGATTACCCTTATAGGAACGGCAGGGCCGCATGCAGATATCCAGACCAAAATGCTGACGCAAGCCAACGATAGGACTGGAATAGACCAGGCCTTTATCCTGCAGCGCCGGAGACAGTTCAGCAGCCGCGGCGTCTTTCGGTTTTGATGTAATTGCACCAAAGAGGGCGATTTTATGTTTTTCAATCAGATACAGAGTCCGCTGAGGCAGCGGATTGCCCTCATTACACCAGAATTCCCAGCCGATATCGGCATGCACATATTCCGCTTCAAATCCGGCCACATCGAGAACCCGGATTGCCGCTTCCAATACATTTTTACCAATTCCGTCACCGGGCATGGATACAATCGTTCGTTTCGCCATGAATTCTCCTCCTTTGAACCTTATGTTTGCTAATTATAGGTATACATTTGATCGATATGAATACGAATTTCATACTGCTTAAAACTCCGCCGGATCAGATCGGTCAGCTCTCCGCAATCATTTAATTCCTTACAGGTCTGAACACCGCTCCGAACCGGAACTATATCAAAAAATATCCGGCGATGGTACTCCTTACTGATCATTCGTAAATCATGGTATTCCCGGATTTCAGTACTATCCTGAATAAACTTTTCAATCAGCGAGCGCAGCTGCTGCAGTTCCGGGCTATCCAGATCGATGGGGTCCACATGTACAATCGCATAAGCATTCAACTGGCGGGCCAGCTGATGCTCCGCTTTTGTGGCAATTTCATGAGCTTTGGCACTGCTGCTTTTCTGATCTACTTCCACATGAACGCTGATAAATTTCTGATTGCCGTAACTATGCACCACCATATCATGGGTATTAAGGATATCTTCAATCTGCATGCAAATATCCCGGATGCTGGCGATAAATTCCGGTGTCGGAGCCTTTCCCAGCAGCAAATCCGCCGCATCTTTGGCGATTGAAATCCCGGCCCAGATCAGCATAATACCCACCGCAATACCACCGGTTCCGTCGAGAAACGGGTAACCCAGCCGGGCTCCCAGGATGGCAATGAGTACCAGAATCGAACTGATGGAATCGGTATAGTGATGCATGGCATCGGCCTTGAGTGCCGCGGAATCAATGCGCTTCCCCATATAAGCGGATAAACCGCCCAGCCAGGCTTTGATAAGGATCGTCAACCCAACAAACACCAACACTCCCACCGTTACAACACTGAGTTGGGGATTCGCCAGACGTCCGTAAGAGGATTTGATAAATTCAATTCCCGCCACGGCCAGCAGCACCGCGATAATCAGGGTGGCCACATATTCAGCCCGCTGATGTCCGAAGGGATGTTTGCTGTCCGCCGGCTTTTCCGAAATCCGATAACCTAAAATCACAATAATCGACGTAGAAACATCGGAGAGGGAATGAATGGAATCCGCAATCAGGGCAATGGAATTGATCAGCAGGCCGATGGCCAGTTTGGCTCCGAAGAGCAGAAAATTGACCACAATGCTGATCCAGCCCTCCAGGCGACCGTACGTGGCCCGGACGGCCGCCTGCCGCAGATCCTGTCGTTTCAGGGATTTGGGTACAATCCAGTAGTAAATAAGTCGCTGCATCAGAGCCCTAACTGTTTTTTGGTATAGGGAATCAGACCACCGGCATCGAAAATACCCACGACCTCTTTGGGCAAGGGCGGGAATTTAAACACTCCCGCCTGGCAGTGGATTTCACCTTTTTCCGTATCGATTGCGATGCTTTCACCATGCTCCAGGGCGTCCACGGCTTTCGGCGACGTCAGCGCCGGCAGACCAAAATTGATACAGTTCCGGAAATAGATCCGGGCAAAGGTCTTGGCAATCACCGCACCAACTCCGGAATAAACCAGGCAGGAGACCGCCTGTTCGCGACTGCTGCCGCACCCGAAATTGGTCCCACCTACGATAATATCGCCTTTTTGTACGTTTTTGGCAAATTCCGGGTCCAGGTCTTCCATGGCTAATTTCGCCATTTCCGCTGCTTCGGTAACAGTATAGGTATATTTTCCGGGGAAAATGACATCGGTGTTTATATCATTGCCATATTTCCACACTCGTCCTTTTATTAACATATATACTCCTTAGTATTATTTCAAATTAACGAATGCAGATTAACGATTTCAAATTGTATTCCAAAATAATTCAGGTTATATCGCATCATTGTTTACTTTTTGCGGTTTTTATTGACTTAATAAGAATACTAATCAGTTCATTAATTTCCAAAATCAGGTTTACACTCAGATCCTCATTTAACCGATCCGTTCTTTGTAACAGTTTCAACCAATAATAAGACTCGCGTGATTCTTTAAGAACAATTTGAAGTTTATGTACAAAATCTGCCTTGCTTTCGGCCGAACGAGCTTCTTGATAATTTGCCCCGCTCGAGGTTGCTGAGCGCACTAATTGTTTAAATATATGCTTTGAGGCAAACGAATTTCCAACGATTTTCTCAATTTTCAATATTGATACAGCAAAATCCAAAAACCGATTCGATAGTTCTTCTGGATTCATTGATTCATACCTTCCCTAAAAATCATCAATTGTTAAATAGCAATCGTTGATCTGCAATTAATACCGACAATCCTCGATCTTCCCGGTCAGTGCCGACATAGCCGCGGTCCGCGGGCTGACCAGGTAGACAAAGGATTCTTTATTTCCAAGGCGCCCCTTGAAATTACGGTTCGAGGTCGCCAGCACTACTTCACCGTTGGCCGGAACACCTTCATGATTACCCATACAGGGGCCACCACCGGGATTCATGATAACAAAGCCGGCTTCCACCAATTCCGCGATCCAGCCTTTCTTCAGGACTTCCAGAAAGACTTCCTGGGACGCCGGAAACACCAGCATACGCACACCGGGATGCACTTTTTACCCCG
>JAUSPJ010000112.1 GCA_030655795.1 Fidelibacterota bacterium
GCGTCTTCGACCAGGTAAACGGTTTTATCCAGATTTCGAAAGCCCAGAACTGCCGCCAGAATACAGTAATCCGTCGCTACGCCAAAAACAACAACCGGGTCATAATCAGCCGATAAGATTTCCAGGTTGGGATTATCGAACATGTTATAGGTCTGTTTCAGAAAGTAGATTTCATCGGGATGTTGCAGAATCTGCGATATCTCCGCGTCAGAATAGCGCCTGTTTCCAATCCAGACGGGATCCATCGGCGCTGTTTCTTCGATTTTATGCTGACCAGCGGAGCCCTGCATGCAGTGATTTGGAAACGGACCGTTGTTTTGAAATAATTCCGGGTCATCTTCGCCATGGACATCAACACTGCCCCAGACTGGAATCCCGTTAATCCGGGCATATCGGACGAGCTGTTTAAAATGAGGTTTCAGTGTCTCCGCTTCCGGAATGTAAAGCGCTCCGTTTTTCTCGATAAAATCGATCTGAGTGTCAACATCAAAAAACATAATCTTTTTATCAGTATTCATATAATTACTCTTTAATTAAAGAAAACTAAAGATTTAGTGATTAATTGAACAAAAGGTTCCCAGTATACAACCATTAAAAAACTGAAAATCACCAGAAGCGCCGGAAAATATTCGAATCGAAGTCCGGAGTTGTTGGTTTCTGTATGGTGCAGTCGGATAAGTTCTTTTGTGTAAAAATGAATAATCGGAAGGATGCTGATAATTATCGACACCATGAGCCAAAGCGGCACACCTGCGTTATATAGCGATTTAAGGAGTAAAAATCTGCCGGTAAATCCGGGAGTGCCGGGCATTCCGATTAATCCAAGATAGAAAACAGTTTTTATTAATTTAGACTGTGTAGACTTCGCTTCATTTTTTTGAAGAATGATGATTCCAGCAAGGATAATCGTTGTCGATACGATGAGATAGATCGAGGCAGTCAATGCTTCTCTGGTGAAAACCGCCAAACCTGAAATGACCAATCCGTAATGGATTATCAGGGAAATTGTAAAAAGATCGTTGATCGTTTTTCTCTTTAAGTAGTAGCAGTTGGCGCCTGCAATAAGGCAAATCGATAATCCTGCGACGAAATATTTATATTCGCTGGGAACGGTAACACCATTCTGAATCAATGGAATAATGCCGTTCAGTATTCGAATTAATGACCCGAACATAGCAAGAAAAGGAATGAAACCTGTCTGCGTCCCGATAATCGGGACAGGCAGGCGCACAGGTAGATAGGATGAACTGTAATAGTTGGCAAAATTGGTTTGATGGTGTTCTTCGCGCAGGGACCTGAAAGGCAGGATAATTCCAAACAGACCGAGTCCTAAAATCAGAAAAAGGCTCAGAAAACAGTAATTAAGCGGGGACTCTGAAAGTGCCGTAACCGGTAAATGAACAGCATGGAAATAAAGCGAGCCGGTAAAACCGTAAATAATCGAGAATCCGAAAAAGAGTAGCCCGAATAACAGTATCTGGCTTGTCAAAATTGTGTTAATTTGTGTTCTGTCTTTTTCTGCGTGTGAGAAACCATAAATCGCTATGGAATTGCCAATATATATCAGCCCGATACATAAGAGGATCCCGATACTGGAATTGGCTTTAACCAGCAGGATGGATGCGGTTAGGATTATTAATTTTTGGATAAGAATATCTGTACTATTTGAGTGCTTAATCCTCCTTATTTCCGGCAGATCGAACGTCAGGAAAGTAAGCAGGAGCAAAATACTGAACATATTTGAAAACGGGTCAAGCACAAAGGAGTTGTAAAACAGGCCGTAAGGGCGGTCAAACCAACGGATCAGGTAAAGCACAATTACAGTGAATATACTGGTTATCAGCAGAATCTGCCGGACCTTTATCAGATGTCTTTGTTTGGTCTCGGATGAGAAAAACAGGAAAAACACATTCAGGAGCAGAATGAATTCCGGGATAAAATACTGGAGACTGAGGAAATTATTCATATTCTCTGCGTCAGATTGCCGTTATATACTCAATTAAACTGTAAACACTCCGGCCTATCATCTGCAGGACGGTTTCGGGGAATATACCGAGCAGGAAAAGCATAATTAAGATTGCCGGCACAATGATCACTTCATTGCTGATTTCGTGCAGGTTTACCGAAAATTCAAATTCATTTGTATTCTGAATTGTGCTTCGGATAATTTTAAAAAACTGTACTCCAACCAGAATCAGACCCAGCAGTGCAAAAACAGAGAAAATTCCGGTTGAAAGTAAATGAAATGCGCCAGCGAGGCAGAGGAACTGCCCGATAAAATTAAGAAATCCGGGCAGACCGATACCCGCCAGCAGAACCATCATCATCATAAACATGACTGCCCAGCGGTTAGTGCCGGAAGCCGATATCTTATTCACAGCAGCCTGCCGAATCTTCGGTAATAAAACCATGATTACGATGAGCAGCCCGGCGGATATGGATTGAATAACTGCGCCATTTAGCCCTGCTAAGGCAGCGTCAAGATTTTGCTGTTTGATGGACAGAAGCGCCGATAAACCCAGATAGATAAAGGCATTCAGGAAACCGGTGAAATAAATAACGATTTTTTGGTATTGCGGGAAACTGAATACACAGAAGGCAAAGTACAGAATGCTCACCAAGCCCAGAATACCGAAGATCAGGGCAAACTGCATGGAACTTTGTGGAAACAGGGGAATGACAATCTGCAATATTCCGAAGATGCTGATTTTAGAGAACAGCGCTAAAAGCAAAATAGATACGGATGCAATTGAATTTCCGGCGGCAGGCACAAACCAGGTATGAAACGGAACAACCGGAGCAATTAGCAGGAATCCGATCAGAAAAATAAAAAAGCCACCGGTCTGAATATTAGTCAAAGCCTCCGGACTCCGGGTAAGTGCGCTGAGATTGAAACCGGACAGTGGATTTTGAGTATTAATAACTAATATACCGATAGTGAGCAGACAGAAGGATATCAGAGCGTATAGGCCGAAATGTCCGTTATTGATATTTTCTGATTTCGAGGTAAAAAGCGTGATCAGCAGGAACATTGAAAAGAGTGTAATTCCGTAGAACATTAGAAACAGAAAGAGATCATAAGCGATGAATAATCCGGTTATCCCCGAGTTCAGCAACATCATTAGAACAAAAAAGGATTTCTG
>JAUSPJ010000338.1 GCA_030655795.1 Fidelibacterota bacterium
AATCAAAAGAGATATAAGTTGAGTCTTCTTGCATACCCGGAGCAGAGAAATGAACCATAACGTGATTGGTGTCCACACTTATGTCGTCGAAAATTTCTATAGAACAGTAATAAGGGCCTGTGCGATCAATATTATCCTGAGGAAGCAGAAAATCTTGAGCGTATGGAGGAGTTTGATCTGGTCCGGAGTAGAATTGGTGTGCGGGATTGACATAATACATACCATCATCCGCTTTAAAAAATACAAAATACTCTATATTTGCATAAACTGTTGTGACTGCCGGAAGTTCGGCTGAATATAAGCCGTTACCCTGGTCTGTCATTGCAACGGTTGTCAATGGCTCTTCATTATATCTGTACCATAACTCGGTGTGAATCATGTTTTTATTATTATTAAGTTTGACGTTGATCTGAAAGGGACCTTTAAATTCAGTATTGCTCAACCATGTAACGTCTGCATTGATTTTTGAAAAATGATTTAATACCTGCTGCATTGCATTATGGCGGATAGCAGAGTCTGAAATGGCTTCCCAGCCTCCGAATGAAAAATAGACAGTATTATATGGATCAACAGAAGCCACAGCCGCAGAGGTTCCGTTTTTAAAATTGAGTACGGAAATACCGTTTTCGATTGGTTCAATTTCAGATGGATAACTGTACTCTTCTCTGCCGGGTTGTTGAAAATCAGCCGGAGGTAGCTTGAATAGTGTTGTATCATCGGGAGGAGTAATAGGGGGTCTTCCATCTCCATCTGACAGATAGATTGATGACAGATATGTTTCATACCAGGTTTCAGAGGCACCCCCGCTTGTGTCGTAGGTATTTCCGCCGCCTGGATCGCACATATCCCAACCGATATCCTGACCCGAAAGGAACAGTTTTCCACCGTTTTCGAGATAGTAAGTTAATACATTCCGGTCATCCTTATCGAGTGATGGGAATGCCCATTCACAGTCCCAGACAACAATTGGGAATTTTATAATGTATGAGCTATCGATTGTTTCTTCATTTAACCAATACTCATAAGCAATTCCAAGGTTTTTAAAAGATTCTTTGTAATACTTGGCGATTGGCATGTTTTCGCCGTCACCACCGCCAAGGTGATCATCGACAAATAAGACAAGCGTATGGATTGGAATATCTACTTTGAAGGTATCGCTGAAATCAGAGTTCTCGAGAACTATTGACATGGGGATATTTTGTGGCGGAAGATTATCGGCAATGTGAATAACTAACGGAAAAGCCGCATTATTGTTATCAGTCGGAAAGTCTTCAAGTCCGTAAACGGTATCAAATTCAGCAGTTTCGGTTATAACACTTATTCTTGCGTCGTCGGAAATAATTGAAATGGTCACATTTGAAGCGCCAGCCCATCTATTTTCAATATGAGCAACAATTTCAATATCCTCGCCGGGTTCGACCAAGCCATTATTGTTTCCTGCCGGGTCAAAAAATTCTATGTATTTCAGCGTCAAATCGGGTTTTGGCGCTACTGGTTCAGTGACCGCTCTATGCCCGTTTATTCTGCCATATCCGAGCAGACCGGTGTAATTTGGGTTGTCAGAATCTATATCATCGGCTGTTCCGGCAAGTTGATAGTAGGACTGGACGACAGACCATTCCGGGTGATAAGATCGGATTAGACCGATCAAACCGGCAGCTACAGGTGAAGCCATAGACGTTCCGCTAAATGCATTGTAGTAGCTGTTTCCATTGTAAGTGTTATTTGGCGTGGTGCTCCATAAACCAGGGTTATGATTACCGCCGGGAGCAGAGATTGTAATTTCGGAGCCAAAGTTTGAGTACCAGGTTTTTACATCATAAGGATCCACAGCGGCGACGGTGATTGCCCATGGCGCCTGGGATAATGGATCAAAAGAGGAATTATTTGAATTACCGGCTGAAGTCAGTATGGCAACATCATTGAGAAAGGCATATCTGGCGCCCTCTACAACGACGGCGGAATTTCCATAACTTAAACTTGCCACTTTTGCGCCGTTATCAGCAGCGTATCTAAATGCCTCTGCCATCCATGTGGAATAACCGTAGCCATTGCCGTCATTAGCCTGCCAGCCAATTCTGAGAGGCATTATTTTACAACCCCATGAAACTGAAGCGACTCCGATTTCATTATTCGTAGCTGCTGCGGCTAATCCGGCACAATGAGAACCGTGACCGTTAACGTCCATGGGATTATTATCGGGAGTTGAGCTATCTTCAACCGGTACTGCGTCACCGTCTTCAGAACCGCCGACTCCGGTAACAAAATCCCAGCCGATAAAATCATCGGCGAACGAATTATTATCGTTATCAAGAGAATCGAGAAAGATGTTGTTGGGATGTGCAGTCAATAAATCCTTTAAATTAATAAGACCGTCATCATTGAAATCCTGTAATCTGTACAGACTGTCGGAATAGCCCCAGTTTTTTAGTTCGAGTAACTCTATTATTCCATCATTATTATTGTCCAAATCCGGAAATTTGTCCTCGGGGAATTCACCAGGATTGATCCAGATTTGATTTTCCAGGTCGGGGTGTGTGAAATCGATTCCGGTATCTATGATTGCTATTGGAACGCTTGAATCACCTTTTGTAACTGTCCAGGCTTCTTCCATTTGCATTTGCGGAAGATGTGTTTGTGGCTTTGATAAATACAACGGGTCGTTAGGCTGAATGTCCTGTGGGATTAAATACACCGGTTCAGCCCATTCGATATCTTTGTTGCGATTAAGGTTTGCACAGAGTTTGAGAATATCTGTGTTTTGCTCAACCCTGACTGTATAAATGCGAAAAAGTCCTATCGCTTTGGCAATTGCCTCAGATTTGACTAAACGCTGACTAAATACCGGCTTAACGGCATTTTCCAGGCCTTTAGCCAGACTGATCCTTCCGGCAAGTTCGTCGATGGAAAAAACATCAATGCTATTGTTAGCCGTTTTAATTACGATTTGATCAGGACGGTAATTGTACTGATGCGAAGAGTTAATGTTTTCAGCAAACGTCATTGAGAATGTAACTGATAAAATCATTATCGTTTTGAAAATTCTGAACATAATCCACCTTTATTATTTTACTTCCGGAAATTTAGAAATCTGGTATGAAAAAAACAAATGTCGAGTGAAATAGTTGTGATAGAAATCAAATTAACATCGACTTGTGGAATAAAAAATTGATAATTATTCTGTTTGAAAATGTTTTCTCCTATTTTTTCAACACCTCATTATTCAATTATCTCATACATCATTCCGTCATTTTATCGTGGATGCTGATACTTAGAAATAAACTACCCGATTATCCTGTAGGTTTTCTATTTGTTATCATATTGAAATCTAAATATACAAATACAGATTTACAATTGATTTCTCGGTACTTTTCGCTGTTGAAAAAAAATACTAAGAAGTCATCAGGATATAAAGAATTTCATTGAGCAATCTATGGTTCATTCCGATTGTCATTCACAGATCTGTAAATCAATTTGGCTTTTTGGGAAAATAGAATTAAAATTACCCAATGTTTAAATCTGAAAAAGGATTCACTTCATATGATTAAGAAATTGGGACTGTTTATTCTGCCGACGTTGATAACGGTTGTTACACTTGCAGAAAGTGTTGAACTATTGTCATTTAATAAAAATACTGCGTTATTACGAACCGGTTCGGTTTATCATCGGCTTTCGGTACAGCAGAGCGACAGTGATACTGTTGTGGTAGATACCCTGTTTTACTATCAGCCGCCCTCAAGTAATGCGGATTATAGCGACTATTTGGTTAATTCTCAGGGAGCGGACGATACCTGCATCAACTGGTTTACCCTGCTGGCACCGGGAAAGGTC
>JAUSPJ010000339.1 GCA_030655795.1 Fidelibacterota bacterium
GTTCATACCATAAAAGCTTGCTACAAGGGTCGGTAACATTAAAACAATGGTAATTGAAGTTAAAATTTTCATAACGACATTTAAATTATTAGAAATAATTGATGCAAATGCATCCATCATACCACTGAGGATATTGCTGTACACATTTGCCATCTCGATGGCTTGACGGTATTCAATAAGAATATCTTCAAAATCTATTGTACTGATATATGGACTAATGCTTTTAAAGTTTTGTAATCGATTAAACATGATTTCGTTCGATCTAAGGGATGTTGTAAAATATACTAAACTCTTCTCGGCGGCCAGGAGACTTACCAGTTCTTGATTTTTCAAGGAGGCTTGCAACTCTTTTTCGATGATCATGGTCTGCGAGTTAATGTCTTTCAAATACTGTAAATAGTAAAGGGCGGTAGCGCGCAGGATATAAAAAAAAGTGTTGATGCTGTTCAAATCTTTTGCATAAATATCCTTATGCAACTGTTTGGTTGACAGGGCGGGTATCGCGCAAACAGTAATCAGAACATTTTTTGTAATAATTATGCCAAGCGGTACTGTAATAAAAGGCGCTGTTTCTGTTGTGCCCCGGGTTGGAACGCGCAAAATACAAAGAGTTACATCTTTCTCTGCATCAATTCGGGCTCTTTCATCAATATCGAGAGGGTCTGTAAAGAATTCATTGGGTATGTTATATTTATGTGCGAATTCTAAAAACTCTGATTTCTTTGGACGAATTAGGTTAATCCAGATAAACTCATTTTGTTCATCATCTTTAGAATGAAAGGTTTTAATTTCAACCATGTGACAGCCCTCCTTGTAAATTTATTAAAAAACACCTGTCAAGAGACATGCTCTGAATATCTTTCTATAATCTATTTCAAACCTCCCCCGGCTGCTACTACCGAGGCCGCCCGGGCGGAACCCCAAAAAGATCTTCAATCGGCATCGCCTCTTCACTTTTCGGACGAATGGGAGTTGACCGAATAAACCAACGTATCCCGCCCGCCAAAAGCAGAACGCCAGCAACAAGAATAGTCGGCGAAACATGCCCCCGCCATTCATACCAACCGATACTGTTTTCGGGAAGATGGGTAAATATTACGGCGATACCGTTGTTAATGGCGTGAAGGATAAAGGATATCCAGATCGAGTCGGTTCGCCATGCAACATAGCCCATGAAAACACCGATAATATAAATTTGTACAACCCACCATGGATTAAAATGAATAATTGCAAAGGTCAGCGCCGAATACAGAACCGCCTTTGTAATATCTTTGAGACGATATTCCAGGATCCTCTGAAAAAATCCGCGAAAGATCAGTTCTTCAACAAATGGGGCAATAATAATAACAACTCCGATAATGACAAATGCCGAAAACGGGTCGGTAATAGTCATTATTTCCTGGATTTTCGAAAATTCTGCCGGTACGGATACCAAGGACTGTGCAATGCGGTCAAGCTCGTCGGTGACAATAGTAAGCCCTATCGCCAGCGGGACCGATGCCGCGACGGCTGAAAGAGCAACCGGATTCAAGCGGAGCAGGCGTCGCATGTCGGCCTGATATTTTTTGGCCCAGATGAAAATTGGAATCGGAAGAAACAGTTCACCGACCAGCAGGCCGATTTGAGCCGCGGTTATTTGATTGATACCCGGTGTTGCCATCATAATAACCACAGCCGTAACAATGGCTAATAAAAAGCCGACAATCATAAGAAATATAGCGGTTTTTATCTGAGGTATGACATTAAACATTGTATTGTTTGGATTGTGTTAAAAGGCGTGAGAATTTAGATAGACGGGCCGCTAAAGTCAAGATAATGCGACGAGAATAGCGGTAAATAGTAGTGATATTAATCTGTTGTCAACTGTTTAAATAGTTCCATTATCGTACTGGTATCAGCGTCTGTGAACCCTTGTTTGTAGAATTCAATTGCTCCGGCCCTGTTAATAACGATCAGGGTTGGTGTGACTTTCGCAGAATAATTATCTGATATTTTGCCGTAGCGGTCTAACAGGACGGGAAGCGTATAATTCATTTTGTCGACATAAGATTGAACTGTTTCCGGGTCTTCACCGACGTTGACCAGGTATATGCTTAATTCGGGATATTCTTCTTTAAGAGCATGCAGAAAGGGGATTTCTTTGCGGCAAGGCAGGCAGGATGTCGTAAAAAATGAGAACACTACCGGGCCTTTTAGCTCGTTACGCGCCCTGGGGCCAACATGCCGGCTCAGGAAAAAATCCTTACCGCCAATTGTTTTAGCAAAACACCTGGGCGCCTGTGAGCCCATCGCCAGACCGGGATTCTTGGTGGAAAGGCTGTCGGTACACCATACCGTTGTTATCAACAGAGTAATCATTAAAATTGTACGCATCTCATCCCCCGTTTTGTCGACATAATTCATTCAGGATTATTCCGGCCGAAACCGATAAATTCAACGATTCGCCGGAGCCGTAACGCGGAATACCGATGGTATATTTTGAACTGTTTAAAATGGAATCCGGCAATCCGTGGGATTCGTTTCCCAGAATCAGTCCCCATTTGTCGGTGTGCAGATAGTTTACAGGTGAACCGCTGGTATCGGCGGACAAAAGCACAATATTCTGATTGTCGGTATATATTTTTAAATCATCAAAACCGACATTTTGCCAGACAGAAATATTGAAAATGGCGCCCATGGAACCACGAACAACCTTTGATGAAAACGGGTCCACACAATTGGGAGACAGCAACACATTTTGTATCCTGAACCATCGTGCGGTTCTTAGAATTGTACCCAGATTTCCGGGATCGTTGATTTCCCACAGGTAAATGAAGGGCGACAGAGGTGGCAACGCTGCCGGGAATTCATGGAATGGTATAGGCGCAATAGCGACAATCCCTTCCGGATTTTTCAATGAACTGATTGAATTAATTTCGGAATCCGAAACCACTTTAATGAGTTCGGTGTTTTCCAGCGATTTGCAATCTTGTAACCAGTTTTTACTTTGGGCCGTTTTGCCGACATATATTTTCCGGATTGGGTACCGGGCTATAACAGCTTCCTGAACGAGTTTGATACCCTCTAAAACAAATTGATTATGGTGATACCGGTGTTTTTTCTGATGAAGCGATTGGATATACTGACGCTCCGACCGGGACAGACCGAATGGTTTATCCTGAGGACTGGGTTCGGTTAATCCCTTTGGATTTCGATGGTTCATTTCACTATATTTGCGGGGGTGTTCATTTTTATTCACAAAAGGTAAGTTATTGATAGCGGTCCAATGAAACAAGCCCGCACGATTAAAGAAATGTGTCATATGATTGGTCTGTTTAACCGGGCTGTTTTGGCGGTGTTATTGTTTTCCTGTCCCGGGCTGTTTAATCAGCTTATCAAATGGCGCCCGGTTTTGAAAAAAAAGCGGATTGGACTTTCCGGCCTGCCTGCGCCGCTCCTGCCTGCGTCGCTTCGGCAGGCAGGTCGGCAGGCAGGAAAATCGGGAAAAATACCGGCTACGCTGTATACCAGAGAAAAGGTAAAAACCCGTCCGGTCTTTATTTTTGTAGCCGGAGTGAGATCATACTATATCAAACGTCGACAACTAAACACTCTGGCCAAAACGTTGGCGATTATAGGTTATCATGTTATCGTAGTTGATGATACGGCGCATACGGACATCAAGTTTACTAAAGTGACACCGAACAATATGGGCGATCTGATAGATGCTATTTATCAGGAAGAGTTGTTTGATAAAGAGCGCATTGTGCTTGCCGGCTCGGATTTCAGTTCACGGTTTCTATTTTCAATTATGAACGATTCGGAAAGGATTCGGAAAATACGCTGTTTATTGTTTCTCTCTCCGGTTGCTGATATTCCCGCCCTGGTCAGATTTGCATTTACGGGACGAATAAAATTTGGTGACCGTTGGATATATCGGAATTCCTCAGCGAGTACGCGGCTTCTATACCTTAATAATATCTTGGAAAACTATATAAATACAGGTAGGCCGGATAAGGTTTCAGTGGTATTTCGGTGTCTTCTGGAAAATCGTACGGCGGAAGCATTCAAGATTGCCCAAAATCTTGATCCGGAGACCCGCAATCTGATTCTATCGGTGTTTCGGGGCGAGATGAACGAAGAGGATGTTCGGGAACTAAGCAATATTGATAACCGTGATTTGGGAAAGATGTTTTTGCCCTCTGTGTCGGAAATCGATATTGAGCGGCCGGTATTTATCATTCATAGCATTCTTGATGAAGATGTGGACTGTGGTCAGAGCCAGGATCTGGTTAAGGCCCTAAGCAGTTCTTCGGGCGTCTATCTGCATCTTACTGATTTTATCACCCCGGCCGGTAACAGATTGTTTTTTTCAAATCCAGCCCGGTGGATCAAAGGGGTGTTTCGACTGGCTAAAGCATTATGCAGAATATTTGTGTTTATATACAGTTATAAAAACTATCCCTATAATCCAACGAAGACCGCAATTCGGATCACCGATTAATTACAGATAATAAAAAGCCGGCCCGATCATCTCGGGCCGGCTTTTTAATTATGGATGTCGCCGCTTATTTTACCTTTTGCAGTTTTTTCAGAAGTTTTTGGGCCTTTCCGGCACTTTTAGTATCGGGATAGTTTGTGATAATCAGATTCAGGGTTTCGACCGTTTTGTCGTGGTCGCCCAAATCACTGTTGTAGACAGCAGCTGTTTTATCCAGGGCATCAAGCACATTTCCCGCATCCGGATACTTCTCATAAAGACTCATATACTGCGCAATAGCGGCGTCAAACTGTTTATGCCTTTTATAGAGATCGCCGGCCGCCATGATCGCTTTGTGAGCGCCCGGCGTTCCCGGAAAACGCTCATTGATGGATGAATATGTTGTAACGGCATCCTGAATAAGATTCATTTGATCGGCAAGAATAACTGCCTTACGCACCAGCGCTTCGATGCTGAGTTCGGTTTTATCGGCCGCCAAAAACAGGTCCGCTGCAATCTGGTATTCTGCGTTGGCCTTTTCCCATTTTTGTTGTTTGAGATCGACAATTCTGGCAATTCGGTTATGAGCGTAGGCCGCCAGAGTGTCTTCGGGAAATTTTTCTGTGAACTGGTAATATGTCTCAATCGCCGGGATGAACTCCTCAAATTTCTGTTCCTGTAAAAGGGCTGATTGGTAAAGAGCAGTAGTCATTTCCGGA
>JAUSPJ010000347.1 GCA_030655795.1 Fidelibacterota bacterium
GCCGCTTCGATAATGACTTTGCTGGTTGCGCCGCCGTCTTCACAGGCTTCACAGACCATGCGAATATCTCTGTAAACCAGATCATCATTCCCACTTTTCAGGGCGCCAATGTTGATTACCATATCGATTTCTTTGGCGCCGTCGCGGATCGCCTGCCGGGTTTCCATGGCTTTGATTTCCGGATTGTGAGCTCCCGATGGAAAGCCAACGACCGTACAAACCTTCACCGGTGAACCAGCCAGTTCCCGGGCCGCCAGTGAAACATAACTCGGACTGATACAGACCGTCGCAAAATTATATTCCCGGGCTTCCGCACAAACCCGTTTGATATCTTCCTCGCTAGCGCCCGGACTCAGGATCGTATGATCGATACAGCGGGCAATATCACTCGGCACACAATCGCAGGCAGTACCTTCATGATATCCCAACCGCTGAACTCCAAAATCCAGAAATTGACGGATGGTCTCGGGTTTTCTGTCAACCGTAACGCCGCATACACAAACCATATCGGAATCCTGATGATTTGGTCCCGGCGTCACACTGCTATCTTTATTTGAAATTAATTGGCTGACCCGTTTCGCTATTTTTACCAGGTCTTCATTTGAAATATCCGTCAATTTTTCCTCCTTATTGACATTATCACTTGGTTCGAATGTAATCTTTTCACCGTCACTTTTATCCAATTCATCAATCATCGCCACTCGTTTTAAATGGCGATCGGCAGTGCATTCGGTCGTGATAAATGTGGTCACAATCTGTCTGGCTAATGACTCGCCAGTCAGCCCGGCCCCTAGCGTCAGTACATTGGCATTATTATGTTCCCGCGCATTATTCGCCGTGGAAATGTCGTAACAGGCAGCTGCGCGGACACCTTTGACTTTATTGGCTGTCATGGCCGAACCAATACCGGCGCCGTCGATCATTATCCCAAAATTCACATTATTTTCGGCAACCTGACTGGCTACAGCATAAGCAAATTTGGGATAATCCACAGAATCTTTGCTGTTGGTTCCACAGTCGATTACGGTATATCCATTGTCACTTAAATATGACTTCAGACTCTCTTTTAACGGAAATCCGCCGTGATCGGCGCCAATCGCTATTATTGCTTGTTTTTCGCTACTCATACTTAATTATCTGATAATAACTCTCGCGCGACCCATTCATCGGTCACCAAAACATTAAACAGCTTTGCTTTTAACGCGGCTCGGATAGCCGGTAATTTCTCTCTCCCTCCGGCAACGGCGATGGAATGCTCCTTAGTACGAATATCGTCCAGATCAATCCCAATTGTCCTGGCATTGGCCGCTTCCGAACAGATCTCCCCGTCATGCGAAATTATCCGGGAACAGATATCACCAACCGCACCTCGCTTAAGAAGTTCTTCGACTTCAGCAGAATCGAAATAGTCGGATTTTACCAGCGCGGAATCGTAACCAAATGATCCAATCGTAAACATCGCGACAGAAGCTTCTCGAGCAATACTAAGAGTATATGCAATGTTTTTATCGGAAATGATAGCATCTTTGACTTCCGGCCGGTCAACAATGGCCGGCAGCGGTAGAAGGTACGGAATCGCGCCGAATGCCTCGGCAATTTTCCGGGCCGCATCACTGGCATGAGTATTATAGTCAGCCCGTGAAACACCGCCATTCAATTGCACCACAATCAAATCTTTCAATTGTTTTCTACCGACATGCCGGGCTACCGATAACATAGTTGTGCCCCAGGAAATTCCAAAAATCATTCCGGAATGAATATAATCATCCAAAATGCCGGCTGCCGCCGAACCAATCCGCTCTTTAATAATTTTCTCATCTTCATTGTCATTGGGAACAACCACAACCCGGTTCAGTTGAAATTTTTCCCGGACTTGACTTTCCAGAAGTGATCCCCTGTCAGACGGATCAATTATTTGAATTTTCACAATTCCCTTGTCCCTAGCCTGCTGAAGCAAGCGTGACACTCCCGGTCGGGAGACACCCAGCTTCTGCGCAATCTGCTGCTGACTAAAACTGTGCTCGTAATAAAGCCGGGCGGCTTCGACGATGGCAACAATTTGGGATTCCGGGTTTTTCATAAATTGAACATTTGTCCATTAATAAATAACATCTGTTCAATTATACGGAACAAATTTTCATTTGTCAAGAATTATTTATGAAAAAGGTCTGGCAATTCAGGACTTTATCGACAGCAAATGATGAATTTATTTTGCTTATGACTTTTGATTAAAATAATCAATGAACGGCTGTGCCACAAGTTCAGCTGCAACCAATGTCGGCGCTTCCGCATAGATCCGGATGATCGGTTCGGTGTTTGAGGGTCGTAAATGCACCCAGCGGTCTTTCCAAATAAACTTAAAGCCATCCCGGGTATCCAGGGAGTCAGGTTTAGCCAGGCGCTCCAATTCTTCCCGCAAATCGGCCAATACAAGATCGCCGCGCTGAACTTTTTTCTTGATCATCGTATATTGCGGAAGTTCTTTCATCAATTCTGAAAGTTTTTTGCCCTCTTCCGCTAATAATTGCAGAATCAGCGCAGCGGCTACCAGAGAATCCCGACCTAAATGGGCCTCCGGAAGTAATACGCCGCCATTGCCTTCGCCACCAATCGCCGCATCAACTTCTCGCATTTTCTTGGCGACATTGATTTCACCAATTGCGGTTCGAATCACTGTAGCGCCATATTTTTTAGCAATATCATCCACCGCCATGGTGGTCGAAAGATTCGTTACGACTTTTTGATCGAGATTCGGGAATTTTGATAAAACCAATTTAGCCGCTAAAACAAGCGTATACTCTTCAGAAATCGGTTTTCCAAGGTCCGATACAATCGCTAACCGGTCGCCATCGGGATCAATCGCAAACCCCAGATCGGCTTTATTATCGAGAACAGCCTTGTTTAATTCCAGCAGATTCTCAGGCAGCGGTTCCGGATTCCGGGGAAAGGGTTGATCATGATGGCAGTTGATCTCCACAACCTCGCAACCAAGCCGGCGCAGCAGTTCCGGGATCGCCCGGTATGCAGCGCCGTTCACCGCATCAACTACGACCTTAAAGCGGGCATTTTGAATCACATCGTCATCCAGATAAGCTAACGCCAGTACCGACTCGATATGATCATCAACAACCCGGCTATATGTTTCAATTGTGCCATTTTTCTTTTCGTACCGGATATATTGTGTACCAATTTCTCTACGTCGGTTTTTTAGCCGATTCATTTCATCGGCATCCAGAAATATTCCATCGGAGCCGATGAATTTCAGCCCATTCCACGGCAAGGGATTATGGCTGGCGGTAATGACAATTCCACCGGCGGCTTCATGGTCCTCAACCGCAAACTGAACGGTCGGCGTTGGGCAAATACCGAGATCAATCACGGTTTTACCGGCATTTTGTAAAGCGTTCAGCAGTGCGGATTTGATCGGAATACCATTCTGACGCGTATCGCGGCCAACTAAGATTTTTTCATTCTCAGACAGTTCGGCGAAAGCATAAGCGTAGGCGCTGATAAAATCATCATTTAATTCGGATTCATACCCTCTGACGCCTGACAGACTCTCGATTAACATTATTGCTCCATTAATGTTAAACCCAGCTCTGATTCACAAGGTGGGTTTGATATATTATTAAAAGGACTTTCGCTTAATCATTAACTCTCAATATCCCTGACTGCGGGCATTACTGATATTAGGTTTTGAAGAATTTGCTCTTTTCAGGCGCTTCTCAGTACTGGATTTTGTGTAATGGGCATTTTTTTTAACATCATTTAGTATGCCGGCTTTCTCAAATTTTTTCTTAAAACGTCTAAGCGCTTTTTCCAGAGCTTCGTTGTTCCTGATTGTAACCTGAATCATGATTCTCCTTGTTCCCGGTTATTAATTATCCCAGATACGCCCGTAATTTCTGGCTTCGTGATTTATGCCGTAAACGACGAATGGCTTTTTCTTTAATCTGGCGAACTCTTTCCCTTGTAAGATTAAATTTCTCGCCAATTTCATTAAGCGTTGATGCATACTCCCGGTCAATTCCAAAATACATTTTAATAACATCCCGCTCACGCTCCTTAAGCGTACTCAGGGCATCCCTGATTTCCTGCTTCAGCGACTCGCCCATCAGGCGAAAATCCGGCATGGGTTGGGCATCATCACTGATCACATTAATCAGTGAATTTTTTTCGCCATCACGAAACGGCGCGTTCAAAGATTGATGTCGTCGGGAAATCCGGATTGCATCGGAAACTTCGCTGGTTTGCATATCGAGACCTTCAGCGATCTCACCCTGGCTGGGCGCCCGTTCATATTGCTGCTCTAAAATCTCCGCTTCCTTGGTTATTTTTCCAATTGTACCAACTCTGTTCAGGGGCAACCGGACGATTCGC
>JAUSPJ010000113.1 GCA_030655795.1 Fidelibacterota bacterium
AAGAAATCATCGATGACTTTCAAGATGCTCTGCTGAACGGAAATAAGTATAAAGATGATCTCACATTGGAAAAAATACCCGAATTCATCGATGTGCCAACCCGATGGACAGAATTATTAATCAGATAAAATTAGGAGGAATTTCTTATGAATGGACAAAACAGAGGATCTCAACAGGAACAAAGAAAATTTGTTCAGCTCCAGTCCGGTATTTCCAAATTACCAGATTGGATTGAAAAGCAGGTGGATAAAGAAGCAGTGGATTTTGCAGACAATTTTGGTAAATACTTAGCAGATCAGAAGTATAGCACAACTCAAATCCGCAATATTTTTGGAGAAATTAAAAGACTTCAAATGGAGGGTAAATGGAGCGGTGAAATTGAAACCAGTCTTCTACTTTTAAAACCAAAGCTGGCTTATAGTGCCAAAAGACAAACAAAGAAAGATGCAGAGCATGCAGCCAACGATCTTAAAGAGTTTCTTTGTAAGGGAATCGACATTGTTGTCAATTCTGATGATAAAAAGAGATGCTTTGATAATTTTGCCAGTATTTATGAAGCGATATTAGCGTATCATAAGGCATATAGCAAATAATAAGGAGGATAATAAGATGGAAAACAGTGCCATTAGACTCGTTAAAAAAATATTTATAAAGGGGACCATCAAATCATTAACCGGCTTGCATATCGGCGGCAGTAATATGGGCATGGCAATCGGCGGCGCCGATTCACCCGTACTGCGCGACCCGATCACAAACATTCCCTATATCCCCGGTTCTTCCCTGAAAGGCAAGATGCGCAGTCTGCTGGAAAAAGCAACCGGCAATATGTATATTCATGGCGATAAAGCCGATCCGTGTAATTGCGGGAAATGTGAAGTGTGCAAAATTTTCGGAGTCTCCGCTCAGGATAACAGCGAGAAACCCGGACGCCTGATCGTCCGTGACGCCTTTATGGACAAAGACAGTGTCGAATTACTGGAAAAGAGCAGCAACACCGACATGCCCTATACCGAAGTCAAGACCGAAGTCAATATCGATCGGATAACCTCGAAAGCCAATCCGCGCCAGATCGAGCGCGTCCCTGCCGGCACGGTCTTTAAAATGGAGCTGGTGCTGGATGTTTACGACGGGGATGATGTTTCTGATTTGATCAACATTGTGCAGAAATCCCTGAACCTGGTGCAGGATGACTATCTGGGCGGCAGCGGTACCCGCGGCTATGGTCAGGTGGAGATTAAAATTGAGAGTATATCCTATAAGGATGAAGCCATCTACGCAGGAGAAAACAAGGCATTGACGCTGGAGGTTTAAGTGGAACTTTCCTATTATAAATTAAAATTCACTTCACCCCTGCATATCGGCACTAACCGTCCGGGATTTGAATTCACGGATGAAATCCTGCACTCCGATACACTCTTCAGCGCCGTGATCAATATGTGGGCATTGCTTTATCCCGGCGACATGGCTTTGTTTCTGCCCGGTGGGGGTGAAGACTCGCTCGATTTCCCCTGGTTTCAGGTCAGTTCGGCTTTTCCCTACCAGGATTCATGTTTCTATTTCCCAAAACCCTTTGTGAGATTGAATACGGGTGACAAAACCAATCAGAAGGATCCAAGAATCGCAAAGAAAATCAAGCAGCTCAAATATCTCGATCAGACCCTTTTTGAAAAGGCAATTCACAACGAGGAAATCCGGATACCGGAATGCAGCTTCAGCGGAAATGGACAGTTTTTAAATGCCGAGTCAGGTCAGAAACGCAGTCCTGATCAGGCGCCCTTCGCCATCTACGATGTACCCCGGGTCGTCAAAGACCGCCGGAGCGGCAGCACGATGCCCTTTTCCTTTACCCGAATCTGTTTTCAAAAAAAAGCCGGGCTGTGGTTCGCTGCGACGTTCAGCGAGGAGCAGTGGGCAAAGCGTTTCCGGGCGGCGCTTAATCTGCTGGGCGACACCGGCATCGGCGGCGATCGCAGTGTCGGACACGGTCAGTTTTCAGTGGCAGATACCGGTATAATGGAACTTAAGGTTCCCGCGGACACCCGTCATTGCCTGACACTGTCGCTCTATCATCCGAAAACGGCTGAAATTCCCGCTATTCGGGAAGGAGCATCCTATCAGATTATCGAACGCAAAGGCTGGATTTTTGCCGGTATCAGCAAACCGCTGCGCCGGCAAGCGGTGCGCATGTTCAAAGAAGGCTCTGTATTTGGAAATTCACCATCCTGTGGCGGCGATGTGGTCAAAGTCCTGGATAAAGACAGCGCCCCGGGTCTGGATCACCATATTTACCGCTATGGCATCGCCTTTCCGATTCCATGCAGAGCAGGGGGAAAGTAATATGAACATCAGTCAAAAATACCGAATTACCATCTTATCGCCGGTTCATATCGGCAGCGGTCGCAAACTGATCAGCGGATTCGATTTTTATTACGACGATCGAACGCGCCAGACCTGGCTGTATGATCTCGATGAAATCTGCCGGTTGGTGTCTGATAACCGCAAGGCGATTGACGAGCTCAGCACTATCACCGGCAAAACGGGCGAATCCATCCATGATTTTGTCCGGAAATACCAGATAGCGTCCAATCTGAAAAAAACCCGAAGTTTTTCACTGCAAACTTACTCAAAAGATCTGCTGGAGTATATCCGCGACGGTCTCGGCAATCCGCTCATCCCGGGGTCGTCCATCAAGGGCAGCCTTCGCTCCGCATATACTTATACTCTGTTCAACGGATTGGATAAATCCAAACAGCAGCGCCTGCTGGAAGGAGTTAAGGGGGAACGCCGGGATAAATTTGCTGCGCAGAAAATTGAGAAAGAATTGTTCGGTGAAGAACCCAATACGGACATCTTCAAGGCTATAACGGTTACTGACGTTGGCTGCTCCGGGAGCGATATCCAACTCGGCAATACCAAGGTTCTCTCGCTGAGCCAGTATGGCGGCTGGCACTGGAAA
>JAUSPJ010000365.1 GCA_030655795.1 Fidelibacterota bacterium
ACAGTTACTATTTTTTCTATCAGTGTTTTATCAAGTCTGCTGTGCTGTTCGATCGGGATCGAAACATTCTCAAGAATACTGATGGAATTCAGCAAAGCGCCATTTTGAAAAAGCACACCTATCCGGCGCAGCATGTGTGCATACCGCTGTTCATCCGCTTTATTGAAGAGCTCTCCGAAGAGTTTAATCGTACCGGAATCCGGTTCAAGCAGCCCGATAATACTTTTCAATAAGGTTGTTTTGCCGCAGCCGCTGCCCCCGAGGATAACGCTGACTTCACGAGGATAAATATCCAGATTAATCTGATCCAGAACGATCTTTTCACCGTATCTCGTCGTTAGATTTTCAATCTGAATTGCGGGTGTTTGCATATCCTTAGATCATATAGATTAAACTGAACAGGGCATCCAGAAAGATAACCGCAAAAATTGAAGCCACAACTGCGGACGTCGTCACTCGTCCGACTCCTTCCGCACCGCCTTTTACCGTAAAACCAAAATAAGTTCCGATAATGACGATCACCCAGGCAAAGATAATACTTTTACTAAGACCGACTAAAAGATCCTCAGCCGTCAGAATATTGATGGTCTCGTTAAGGTACGATACCAGGGTCAGATCGAGATAGGTCAGCCCGATTACCAATCCTCCTAAAATCCCCAGAACCATCGAGAGGGTCACAAGGAGTGGCATGCAGATGCTGATTGCCAGAAATTTTGGCACGACAATATAACGGATTGGATCGATAGCCATCATGCGCAGGGCGTCGATTTCTTCGGTCACTTTCATTGTGGATATCTCTGCGGCAATTGCAGAACCGCTGCGTCCGGCAATGATGATAGCGGTCATCATCGGCCCCATCTCCCTGACCATGGAAATGGCAATCAGGTCGGCGACATAGATACTGGCGCCAAACTGACGTAGTTGCGCCGCCGATTGCAATGCAAGAATTAGTCCCAGTACAAACGATAAAAGGGCAATAATACCCACAGCATTGCTGCCAATCAAAAAGCTCTGCTGGATAACAGAACCCTTACGCCGTCCCCGGGAAGTGAACACACCGACAAATGACCAGAGGACAATCTCTGATGTCAGGTAGATTAATTCGACCAGTGCATCCCAGGCTTTAAAGATTGCGTTCCCGAGGGATTCAAAGAAGTTGGGTTCGCGGGGAATTGACGGGAGTTGACTGCCCCTGGATGAAAAGGTCTTAATGGCTCGCCCGATCTTTTCACTGGCATTGCTGATCGCCGCGCCCGGGAATGTTGTCTGAGTCAACTCTTCAATGAAAGCCACTCCGGCGCTGTCAATGAATTCCAGTTCCGGCAAGTCAATTGCAGTTATGGAAATGGATTTATTCTTTCTTAAAAATTTCTGGATTTCAGGAATAGTATCATGAGTAATCATTCCCGAAATGGAGAGTTGTTGATCCTTTACATTAAATTTGGCTTGATTGACCGGCAAAATGGCAAATTCCTTTGATTCTCTTAACGCAAAAAATAGGTAATCCGTAAAAATAGTGCATGGCGGTCGACAATATAATCTTTGCCGCTGTCCGCCTGTTTATTGCGTAAACGCAAGCGGTAGTCAAGAGAGATATATTTGAACAGTTTTAAATTGAATACATTTTCCCATTCAATTGTTGTCGATTCAGTACCGCGGAAGGGAAAGAGAAAATCAGCGTTGGTATAGTAAGTAAGGTTCAAGGGTAATTGGAAATTACCGACGAGAGAAAGTTCCGTGCCTCGTTTAAACTGGGATTTTTGAGCATTAAACAGTTTGTAGGTTTTACCGCTGACGGTTTCGGTCATGTCTGAAAGTGCAAAGACATTGTCGTAATAATCCTGGCGCAGCCCGAAACCGGCGCGTATATTCAGATTGATTCGCCCCGTATTAAATGCCCGCAGATTGATCCCGATTCCCTCCTTGAGTGTCATTGGTCTGAAACCGGGCTTGCACAGAACTTGTTTTGTAGAATAATTGGTCTCGACGGTATCACTTGCCAGGTCGATTTTCTTAACATTAATTGGAGATGAAAAGTAGACGTACTCATTGAGCATGTGTGATTCCGCATCGAAACGACTATAGAGCCCCACATTTTTCAGGAAGTAGAAAATCAGAGTGTTGCGGAAATAAAAGTTATCGTTGGATATCCGGAAATCCGTATCGGTTGTTTTGGTGGTGCCCAGTTCGATCAGGTTGCGAAGATTGTAATTAATGGGAAAATTATCGTAAGTAAGCTTGTTTTCAAACTGGGTGTTAAAAGTGATGCTCGTTTCATGTTCAGTTCGAATGTTTTCATTATTACTGTTGAAATTTGCATTACCGTAAAAGGCATTCAGGAAACGCCAGTTTCCCGTAGCTCCAAGCAATTCACTTTTTTCTAAAATTCCGGCGCCGATTAAATCGGTGGGATTGCCTTCCTGGTCTATATCGACAACGATAGTCAATTTCCGAAACAGGCCCTCTTTTAGATAAACCGTCGTAAAGTTTCGATAGGTATTGAAGGGTTCATTGTTGATGGTAATCTTGTATAAACCGGGTTTCAGCATCCAGATTTTCTGCTGTTCACCGTATTCCCGTTCCGCCGGTATGTCGGTTCCATAACTTTCACCGGTTTCCGAATCAAATACTTCGTAGCGGACTTTGACGACCTCCCGTTTCTGATCAATGACATCGACCAGGAGGCAACTCCAGTTTGCTTCTAAAATAGCCTTATAGCGAGGCACTATTTTTACATTTTCCTTGAGAATCATCTGTTTCAGGCTGCCCGAACCGTACTTAACGGAATAGTTGCCGGCTTTCAGCGGCACTGCTTTACCGGGTACTTCAGTCAGCTCTTCGGATTGCTTATCGTATATGATAAAGGGTGGTTCGTTGTCGGTTCCGGATATTGCCGGAAAAAATAGAATTCCCATCCCTTCAATCAATTCTTCGGAAGTCTCTGTTAAGAGTGAATCAGTTGATATTTTTGAAGGTCCTTTTGGTTCCTCTGGCACCCCTTCAAAATGATTGATGATTTTAGTCAGGAATTTATCAGTTTCATCGAGAATAATTTCATTAATAACCTGGACGAAGGTCTCCATCTGATTATCCGCAAGAACTAATTCCCGGTTGACTGAATGCACAGTAGTATAAGCTTTGGCGCCACGCCCCTGGAACGAAAAATCCATGTTAAGGCGAGCGGCTTTCATGTTTTCCGACTCATAAACTTCAATGTTGTTTATTTTTGTGATGATTTCATAATCGGGACGGATACTGAGGAATTCCCGGGCCACCTGCCTGAAAATACCGTAGCTGCTGATGCGTTTCACGATCAGGTTGGGAATGATTTCGGTCAGGTCCACCGCCCATATATCATTATCCGAATAGGTGATCCGCGGTCCGAAATGCCGGATGACAATCTCTTTGCGATTATAGGTGGTCGGAATGGCCAGGTCATTGACCTGAACGGTATAATTCATTGGTTTTTCATAGAATAAATTTTGCTTTTCAGTATGGGGGAAATACTCGAGGATGTAATAATTCTTCGGAATGAATTCCCTGGTGGAACAGGCGGCCAGCAGCAGCGGG
>JAUSPJ010000011.1 GCA_030655795.1 Fidelibacterota bacterium
AGTTCTTAATAAACATCGAGGGATCATGCGCATCGGAATACGACGTGAAGACAAAAATGAATATGAAGCCCGGGTTCCATTAATACCAGAGCATATTCATTCATTATTAGAGCAATTTCCAGTAGAATTTTATATCCAGCCCTCCGCTATCCGGGCGTTTACAGAAGATGAATACCGCCAGGCCGGCGCAATTGTCCAGGAAAATCTGTCGGAATGCGATATTGTATTTGCGATAAAGGAGATACCCGTCGATCTCTTTCTTCCGGAAAATAAATACGTCTTCTTCTCTCACACCATCAAAGGCCAGGCCTGTAATATGCCTTTGCTCAAGCGCATGGTCGATCTGAAAACAACTCTCATCGATTATGAAAAAATCGTCGATAAAAACGGTCGTCGTCTGATGTTCTTCGGACGCTTTGCCGGGATTGCCGGAATGATCGACTCCTTTTGGGCCCTGGGCAGTCGCCTTGAAATCGAAGGCTTCAAAACTGTTTTCAGTAAATTGAAACAGGCTTTGAATTATCCAAGCCTGGAATCTATTAAAAAGACTTATCAGGACCAGGCAAAAACATTATCACAAGAAGGTCTGCCGGAAACACTCACGCCGTTGATTTTTGGATTTACCGGATACGGTAATGTATCCCGCGGCGCCCAGGAAATATTCGACATTTTACCTCATATCGAAATCCAGCCGGAAGAGTTGACGGAATTTTATCGAAAAGGCAAATTTTCCAAGAAACATCTGTACAAAGTCGTTTTCAAGGAAGAGCATCTTGTAAAATCAAAGGATTCAAATACGGAGTTCAATCTCCATGACTATTACGATCATCCCGAGAAATACGAATCGAAGTTTGAAGACTATCTTCCCTATATTTCGGTTTTAATCAATGCCATTTACTGGGATATCATGTATCCACGACTGGTAACAAAAAAATATCTCAAAGAGAAATACGCTTCCGGTTCGGTCCTCCCGCTGAAAGTCATCGGTGATATTACCTGCGACATCGGCGGTTCCATTGAATGTAACATGACGAATACTGATTCCGGCAATCCGGTTTATGTTTATGATCCGATCAAGGAAGACATTCAATACGGCGCTGCCGGCAACGGACCGATCGTCCTGGCGGTTGATAATCTTCCCTGTGAACTGCCGAAAGAGTCATCAACGGTTTTCAGCACAGCGCTGAAAGAATTCATCCCGGCCTTGCTGGAAACCGATTTTGACCTTGATTTTAATGACGTTAACCTGCCGGCAGAGCTCAAGCGGGCAACAATTTTATACAACGGGGAATTTACCCCCGATTTTGAGTACATGCGCGAATTCATAAAGAATCTTTAATGCTTGTCAATTGTAACAATTTAAATCATTTAGGGAGAGAGTTGTGAAGAATGTTTTGGTGCTTGGAGCAGGTCTGGTTTCACGACCACTGGTCAGGTATCTGTTAAATGTTCCGGAATTCAAAGTGACTGTTGCCAGCCGTACGGTCAGTAAAGCGGTCAAATTAATCGACGGACATCCACAGGGTGACGCGATTGAATTGAATGTCAAAAATGACGCCCAATTGGAAGAGCTGGTCGAAAAATCTGATCTGGCAATCAGTTTATTGCCTTACACGTATCATGTCAAAGTTGCAGGATATTGTATCAAACACAAAAAGCACATGGTCACAACTTCATATATCAGTGACGCTATGAAAGCCCTTGATCAGAACGCTAAAAATGCCGGAATTCTGATTCTAAATGAAATCGGCGTCGATCCCGGTATCGATCATATGTCCGCCATGCGGATTATTCATAATGTCGAAAACAGTGGCGGTAAAGTCGTCAGTTTCCGTTCGTATTGCGGTGGTCTGCCCGCCCCGGAAGCCAATGACAATCCCTACGGATATAAGTTCAGCTGGAGTCCCCGCGGCGTTTTAATGGCCGGACGCAACGACGCTAAATATTTGAAAGAAGGAAAAATTATTGAGATTGAAGGTAAAAATCTGTTCCGAAACCACTGGCCGCTTAATATTGAAGGCGAACCGGAATTTGAAACCTATCCAAACCGCAACTCTCTGCCCTACATCGAAACTTATGGCCTCAAACATGTGAAGACCATGTTTCGCGGAACCATCCGGAATTTCGGTTGGTGCAATACGTTGATCTGCATCGCCCGTTTGGGCGTTCTCGATGACACTGAACGCAATGACCTGGCAGGTTTAACGTATGACGATCTGACCCGGCGTTTGGTAATTGCACCGGAAGGCGTCAGCACCCGCGAAGCGACAAAAGCATTTCTGGGCGACGATTCCAGTGAAGATGTGCTTAACTGCCTAGAATGGTTGGGATTGTTCAGTAGTGATAAGTTACCCGATGAACCGACGTATCTGGATGTCATGACAGTCCGTTTCCTGGAAAAAATGCCATACAAAGAGGGCGAACGGGATATGATTGTGCTCTATCACGATTTCTTAGCGAAATGGCCGGACAAAACAAAACGGATCACTTCCACGCTGGTTGATTTCGGAATACCTCATGGCGATTCATCGATGGCCCGCACAGTCAGTCTGCCGGCGGCGATTGCCACCCGCTTAATTCTGCAAGGTAAAATCAC
>JAUSPJ010000376.1 GCA_030655795.1 Fidelibacterota bacterium
CGTCGAAAGCAAACCCAACGAAAAAACAGCCATGCGCATCATGATAAAAGCCAAATAACGCTACGGCAATCAACCATTACGCTGAATCAAATTTGTTATATTCGGGATTAATAATTGGCATAACGATTTGATTCATGTAAATTTCCAACGTGTCAATGACAATAAAATTAGAAGAGTTATGGAATTATCAGAAATACTAACACCGGAATTGATTCAGTTTCCCCTGGAAGCGAATTCAAAAAAAGATGCCATTTCACAGCTCATCGATATTCTGGTACAAAACGGAAAATTGGCTGAATCCGCAGAAGCCCGGGCAGCCGTCTTCAGACGTGAAGAATTAATGACGACCGGGGTTGGCAAGGGTGTTGCTCTGCCACACGGTAAGTATGCTCATATTAAAGACGTTCTGGTTTCTTTCGGAATATCAAAGAACGGTATCAATTTTGATGCAATCGACGGACAACCTGTTCATATCTTTGTCCTGCTGTTGACTCCGGAAAAATATCCCAGCAAACATCTGAAATTACTGAGCAAGTTTTCTCGAATGCTGAATATTGCCGAATGCCGGAAAGAGTTGTTGGCGGCAACTTCCGCTCAGGAAATTGTTAACATCCTGATTCAATACGATCAAACCCTGTAAGGATATTCGTAAAATACTAAGGAATTTACTGTGTATCGCCGACTAAAAGGAACCAAAGACATTCTGCCGGATGAGATATATCAATGGCAGTATATTGAAAGAACAATTCGGGATCATCTGGAACGCAACAACTACCAGGAAATCAGGACACCTGTTTTTGAAGTAACCGAACTGTTTGCGCGCGGAATCGGCAGCGATACGGATGTTGTTTCAAAAGAAATGTACACATTCACCGATAAAGGCGATACCAGTCTGACACTCCGCCCGGAGCTGACCGCTCCTGTAATGAGAGCCTATATCCAAAACAATCTTGGTCAAATTAATCCGGTTACCAAATTGTATTACATCGGTACTCTTTTTCGCCAGGAACGCCCCCAAAAAGGACGCCTGCGCCAATTTAACCAGTTCGGTTTTGAAATCATTGGCTCCGAGCATCCGGAAGCGGACGCAGAAGTCATTCAAACCGTCTATGCCATTTACCACAACCTTGGCATCAATGACCTCAAAGTCCGCCTCAACAGCATCGGCAGCCGGAGCAGTCGTCAGCATTATCTGAAAATATTGCAAATGGCGCTGGAAAAGCATCTCGGCAATTTCTGCGCCAGCTGTCAGCAGCGTTTTGAAAAGAATATCCTGCGGCTTTTTGACTGCAAAGTCGATAGTTGTCAGGCACTTTTAGATCATTATGCACCCTCCATCCTGGATCATCTCAGCAACGAGGATGTCCAGCATTTTGAGGAAGTTCAGGCGCTTTTAAATGCCGCCTATGTACCGTTTGAAATCGATAAAAAACTAGTGCGCGGGCTGGATTATTACACACGCACAACTTTTGAAATAACCAGTTCGCTGCTGGGTTCGCAGGATGCCGTGTGCGGCGGCGGTCGTTACGATCACCTGGCGGAAGATCTGGATGGTTCTCCAATTCCTGCCGTCGGGGTTGCTTCCGGTATGGAGCGTCTGTTAATGATTCTGAATGAAATCAATGCCATTCCTCAAAAGGAAACTAAGCTGATTTATACCGCCGTACTGGGAGAAAATGCCCGTCAGGTGGCCTTCAATCTAGTATCGCTTTTACGCTCCCGGGGATATCAGGTGGATATGGATTTTATGCGGCGTTCGCTGAAAGCGCAGATGCGTGACGCCGGAAAAAAACAGGCCAAATGGGTCATTATCATCGGAACAGATGAAATTCAGAAGGATAAAATTGTTCTGAAAAATATGGCTTCCGGCGAACAGAAAGAGGTTCAACTCTCTCTGGCCGCAGACCAGATTGAAACCATTGTTAAGTAACATCAGATAGCTGTTTTCCCAACAGTAACCATTTATGTCAGTTCTTCCCTTTCCCATTGAAGATCGCTATTATCGCTTCAGCCGCTATCTCCGGCAGCAGTTTGGAGAACGGGTATACCGGATTTCACTGGACGCCGGTTTTAGCTGCCCGACCAGAGACGGCCATCTTGGCGCCGGCGGTTGTCTGTATTGCAATAACAGCAGTTTTTCTCGCGACAGATTAAAAAATCTTCCGCCGGTAAAAACACAGCTGATTCAAGGTATCGAGATAGCCCGTGAGAAACACAAGGCCGACAAATTTCTCGCCTATTTTCAGGCTTACACCAACACCTATGGTTCAATAAACGAACTTGAAAACCTTTATCGCTCCGTGCTCAATGTTCCCGATGTTGTCGGAATTCTGATCGGAACCCGCCCGGACTGTGTCGACAATAACATACTGGCGTTATTGAATGATCTTCGACAGGAAACCTATCTATCCGTCGAATATGGCATTGAATCCGTCTACGATAAAACCCTGGACTGGGCGCGGCGCGGCCACTCCTTTGAAACAAGCATACAAACAATTGAAAAAACAAAGAACATGGGCATTCATGTTGGCGGACACATTATTTTTGGTTTTCCTACAGAATCATGGATTGAAATTCTTGATTCGGCAGCGGTTTTAAATGAAATGGAGCTGGATGCACTGAAAATCCACCATCTGCATATCGTTAAAAACAGCGCCCTGTCCAATTTATACAAAACGGCCCCATTTCCGCTTTTTAGTGAGACGGAATGGATAATCCTGATGAGTGATTTTCTGGAACGGCTTAACCCCAATATCGTCATCCAGAGGCTTGCCGGTGATGCCAGGCCGGGAACGCTCATTGCCCCGCAATGGACGATGAAAAAAACACAAATTCTACAAGAAATTCAGTCAGAGCTGGAACGGCGGCAAACTCACCAGGGATGTCGGCTGGCTGATGACAAATAGCCGGAATACTTTCGTATGGATTTTCGATTAATATCACTTATCTTATCTCCGTGGACAAAAACCTGAGACAACGCGCAGCCGAAATATTTCACCGCCTTCAAACCCATTATCCCGATTCCAAATGTTCTTTAGTATTTCAGAAACCGTATGAATTACTGATTTCAACAATTCTTTCCGCTCAGTGCACCGACAAACGGGTCAACCAGGTGACACCGGGCCTGTTTAAAAAATACCAGACCCCCCAGGCCTTTGCCGATGCCGACATCGATGAATTGAAAAACGACATCCGCTCTACCGGTTTTTACAACAATAAAGCCAAAGCCATCAAAGAATCCATGCAGGATATTGTTGAAAAGTATAACGGCAATCTTCCTAATACATTAGAGCAACTGATCAAACTTAAGGGGGTCGGCCGGAAAACCGCCAATGTCGTTCTCGGTGATGCGTTCGGTATTCCGGGTGTCGTCGTCGATACTCATGTCAGGCGACTTTCCAACCGCATGGGACTGACAAAAAATACCGATCCCTTGAAAATTGAACAAGATTTGATGAAGATTTTTCCTCTTGAACAATGGACAATGCTGGGACATTTAATGATCGACCACGGGCGCTCAATTTGTATTGCCCGCAAACCCAAATGCCCGGAATGTTTTTTAAATGAGATCTGCCCTTCGGCAGATTTATCGGAAAGGTAATCCTATGCAAACCGAAGAGCTGATTCGTCAACTGCTGATAAATATCGGCGAAGATCCCTCGCGGGATTCACTGCAAAAAACACCGGAACGGGTGGCAGAATTCTGGGACTATGTTACCCAGGGTTATAAAGTCGATATTGACGCGCTGATGCAGGAATCGGTCTGCGATGACGATTTCAGTCAGATGATTATGGTAAAAGATATTGACTATTACAGCCTGTGTGAGCACCACCTGGTTCCCTTTTTTGGAAAAGCTCATGTTGCCTATATTCCCGACGGTAAAATGATTGGACTCAGTAAAATTCCCCGCATTGTCGATGCCTATGCCAGACGCCTCCAGATTCAGGAACGCCTGACCAATCAGATTGCCGAAACCATCCAAAGGGTTCTAAAACCCAAAGGCGTTGCGGTGGTTGTCGAAGCGCGCCATCTCTGTATGCATATGCGCGGTGTCGAAAAAACCAATTCCGTCGTCACTACCAGCGCCATGTTTGGGATTTTTCGGGAACTGGACCGCACTCGCAAGGAATTTCTGGACCTGATACAAATCTCACGAATATAAGTTAGGAATAACTGCTTGCCATATATCGGTTGTCATATCTCAATCAGTGGTGGTGTTGAAAATGCGCCAAAACGGGCAGCAGAGCTGGGTTGTGACACCTTCCAGATTTTCACGACCAATCAGATGCAATGGAAAGCCGCTCT
>JAUSPJ010000381.1 GCA_030655795.1 Fidelibacterota bacterium
GAAAGGTCAGGTACACATATCCACCATCCTTGGTAACCCGGAGCATCTCCCGAACCGCGTTGGTGTATTTTAGATATATATGCTCCACCACACTGATGGAATATGTGAGGTCGAAGGTCTCGTCCGGGAAAGTAAGCGCCAAGGCGTCCTCGCGATGGAACTCGAGATTTTCGCTTTCGCGGATAAGACAGCTTTCTGCTTCATCGATATTGGTTTTAACCACGTTATTATGCCTGGAAAGCATATACGACAGGACATGCGGGGAAGACACATCCAGTATCTTAAGCCCTTTCAACCTTTCCCCGAAAAAACATAGCAGGTACGCGAACTCCGTGTACCGGGTGCTGTCAACCGGGTTAAGCAGGTGCACGACCATCTTTTTAAAGCCGGGCATCCGGAAGGTTTCCCGCCAGGCAGAACAAAGTACACATATTTTTTTCGGAAAATTGATAGTCATCGGTAACAACCCCGAAAAGCCGGCGCGCTCAGGCGTTCAAGTCAAGCCCCTCCCTCAACCAGCCGGCGCATTATGTGGCGCTTCCAGATAGACATCAACCGCATGCCTCCCCCAGTTTCTGAAAAATATAATACCAATAACCGCGCGGTTTCACGACTTTGTTTACAAGCCTAAAAGATGTTTTCTCGCATATGATGGCAAGGGATTTTGAAGAAAAGAAATTCGTGTGGAAAACATGGTCGGCGTGGGAGCCGAAAACGGGGAAATGGTTTATCATCGGAGTAAAATGGACCATGAAGCCTTTCGGTTTCAGCATCCTGTTAAACACGAGAAAGTCATTAACCGGCCAATTTAAATGTTCCAGCACGTCAACCGAAGAAATAGCGGAAAAACGGTTCTTAAATATTTCCGCCGAATGCTCGTCAAATTTAAAAAACACTTTCCCATCGTACGGTAGTTTCGGCAATATGTCGCTGCAGTATGCCTCGATTCCCTCATCACGCAATTCATAAGCGGCCCGAAAATTAGGACCGCATCCGAAATCCAGGCCTGCGAATGCGCCCTCCACGTTCCCGGAGCAGTATTTATGGGCGATCCGCATCATCTCTTTTTGTATATCCTTGCGGTCGTTCTCGGTATAGACTTCTCCGCCCCCAGCATAGATGTTCGAGTAAAGTTCTCCGACCTTGTTTGCGCTTTTCCTGAGCCAAAGAGCGTAAAGATGCTTGCACTCAACACAACAGTATTTATCATGTCCTTTGGAGATCTCATCGAGTTTCAGCACTTCGCCGGTAGCATAAGGATCTTTACCATAGCGGAAGACCTTGGCTTTTTTTCCGCCAGACACGGGGCAGTCAGCGCTGTCAACAGACTTGGCGCGTAAATAGTGCCAGCTGAACTTGAGCCAAAAATAAAACACCAGCATAAACTCAGGCGCATATTTAGACAAACCCAGTCCGCTCATCCAATCCTCCAAAAAATCATCATAGCTTCTCAGGCTCCTGGAGCACGTATAACATTGTCAGTCTTTGGTTTCATGCAGCAACGAGGCTCCTGACAAAATCGATTTCTTTCTTCGAGAAGAAACCGGCTGCGGCCAGCGCTGTGCAGTAAAAAACGTCCCGGCACAAACAGCAGGCACTGATAGGAAATCGCTTTTCGGGTAGCATGGACGCAACGACTGCCTCACACACTTTTGCCAAAATATACCTCCGCCGGTGCAATCAAATATCTCCCCTAACTTTTTTAATGTGTTGATCTATTGCCTTGGCGCCAAGAATCGCGGATGAAAATTCACCTTCAAAACAAAAATCCCTTATAAATGCTTTTTGTCTCTTAATCTGTCGCGTTTTCCAGGTATTTCTAAAATCGGCGTTTTTCACAAGCAAGTTCAAAAACTCGTTTAAAGCTTTAGAATTCATGATATACTCTGCGGCTTCACCGAAGACCTTGAATTTATCATCGCCGTCGAGAATCACGGAAATTACTGGACATTCAAAAAACATCGCCTCCAAACCAATGGTCGAATTTTTTGTTATCAGCATGTCGGCCGTATTTAAGGCATGATAAGGCTGAATATCTTTATCCACAACGAAGACATTTTTTAAAGAATACTCAGCGACCATGTCCTCAAGTATGCCGGCACAATGCGCTGGGTGTGGTTTTATAATCAAGCCAACCGAAGGATTGTTTTTTGCAAAATTCAATAATGCTTCGGTAACCTGCACCTGTTCCGGGGTTGACTGAAATCCTCTTAATATTGCATTGGGGTCATATGTGATATAATACGACAAATATAACGGTATTTTTAAATGATTTAATGAATCTTCTCGGCGATAAGTCTTTTTAAAATCAGCAAGAAAATCATATCTGGCCATGCCCGTCAATTCTATCCGGTCTGATGTCACACCGATTTCTTTTAAATATATCTCTTGAAGTTTTCCGGCAGCAAGAAATAAATCGATACATTCATAGCTTGGTTCATATGGATAATGCATACTGTGCCAGAACCAATACATAAGCAGGGGGGTTTCCCCTCTATTCATATATTTCATAGCAAGATGACATTCAATCCACAAGCCGCTTGCCCACAGTTTAATTGCCAAAGGAGAATGAAAAGTAAAATATTTCGGAACTGCATAATTTAAAATGCACCATTGCGGCAACTCTGCGGTTAAGTAAAATAATATTGACGGCCACAACACTCCGCCCAAAGACACACCCTGATAATGCAACCCGGCATTACAAATAAAACCTGGCCGTAATTTAATTGCCCTTATAAGGGTTTGAAGAGAGCGATAAAGACTGAGCCCGATATCTTTAAACGTTACATACCTTTCCAGCTCGTCAACCGCCAGACCGGACTCGCGCACCTTTTTGGCGCCGCTATTGGCTTTCCAGCAAAGGGCAACCGGATTATAACCCATGTCGGCGACCGCCTTCATAATTGGCGCAATATTTTCTACATGCTTGTCTTGCGAACCGCAAAGCTGGAACATTATTTCTTTTTCAGGTTTATTCTCTTTATAAAAATTATTGCCCGCGGAAAATTTAATCCATAATAGATTGCATATACAATATGGCTGCCGCGCCATCATTTTAAATAAATTTCTAAACCTTTGAACAAAAACGCTGAATCTGAATCTCCCTACGATCTTAACAGGTATCCCCCTTGTTTTTGCCGTTTCAATTAACACCTCATCTTCCCATAACATTCCCGCACACCTTATTACAACAACGCTTTGAATATTGTTTCTATCAAACAAGCTTAAATAAGCATTAATTAACAATAATGCATCTTGAATACGTTGGGTAGTCATTCCACCCTCAACATGGCGAAACCAGAAAAGCAAGTCAGGCGAAACCCCGTATTTGTCATTACCAAGAGACTTCAGCCATCCATTAACTGCTTCGATATATTCCATTGTTTTGTTTGCGACGGAACGGAAAGACTCCATCTTCTCAAGCCAGCATGTCTCATTAATCCAAGCGAGGCGTTTTCCGACTTTATGAACCCTCGGATCGTCCGAAGCAAGGAAATACCCGTATCCTGTTTCAGGGGGGATACGGGAAATAAAACCCGCATCTGATAGATTCCTGCACACAATTAAAATATTTTTATCCATGAAAGGTTACTCAGGTAGCGCCTGTCACACATATCCGGCAGATTCTTTGACCACGGATTACACGGATGACACGGATAGTCAACTTCATCTAACCACCCGTTTCCATTGCAATTTTGCGTACTTTCCGCCACGGCGGATCAGCCGTGGGCTGAGATGTTCAGCATCACAGAGCTTTTCCCTCCAGAGGCGGGCAGGCATCAAGACCTGGCTTCAGCTCGTTCAAAACCGCCATCGCCGCGCCTAAGATATGTTCACTCAAGGCTTCGTGAATCAATTTACCCATATCCGTGTCATCCGTGTAATCCGTGGTGAGTAGTTACCATTAATGACATCCTAAATTATCCAAACAACCTCCTGATAAAGAAAAGTTCTTTTTGCGAAAATGTTTTCAAAGAAAAAAGCATTGAAAGGTAAACCGTAATGCCGATAACGATGTTGCCCAAAATATTCAGCAACCGGTGTGCCCCGAAAACCTCCGCTTGAGCCATCCAATATAAAACCCCGCCCATGACAAGCGCGGATATAACCGATTTCAGAATTGCCCGGACATCGAAATCGACCCGCCATTCATTTTTGACAACTCGAAGCATTAGAATGAAAACAACAAAAAAACTGATCAGCGCGGTGATGGCCGTCATAAGAATGCTCCTGAAAAAATAGAGGAGGATACAGTTAAGGGTCAGGCTTAAAAAGGCGACGATTGCGTTCATCCTCAACATCGCCCTCGTTTTCATTCTCACAAAAAGGATGTTTGAGAGTATGATGTAAAGGCCATAAAAGAGCATCCCGGTAGCCACAAATGGAGTCACCAAAAACGCTTTCTGGGCGACAACTTCATTGCCCAGCAAATTGAGCAGAGGCTTGCTTAAGGCGCTCGCCCCCACGATAAAAGGAATAGCCAGGAGTAAAAAACCCTTCAGGGCATAATTAAGCATTGTCCGCGCTTCCTCTTCCCGGCCGGTATCAACGCTTCTTGATAGAAATTGAGGCAGAACCATTCCGAAAGCCTTTGGGACAAAGATAATCAATGAACCCACCGCATAACCGGGGTTATAATAACCGATATCCGTTACCGTGAGAAAGAGAGCGAGCAGATACCTGTCGCTCACAGCCAGAACTGTGTCCACAACATAAGAGATTACGAGCGGAAAACCGAGCTTTATATCCCTTATAATGCCTTTGATGTTAAACCCGCCCAGGCTGAAGCCTATTTCCTTTAGAATAATAAAAATAATTGGAATGGAAACCAGCGCCGCCGATACCGTCTCACTTATGATCAGAATGTTTACATTAATAATACGGAAGGAAAAATATATCCCTAATATCAGCGCTACAGGTATGTAAGTACAAATTACAATCTGGATCATGCTGTTTTTAATCCTGTTTGTGTATCTGAAATAATCATTGGTCTGTGAGTAAAGCATATAAGCGAACAAATAGAGGCAACACGGGAGCAAAGAAAAGTTCACTTCATTATTAAAAAGGACCTCTTTAATTTCCGGACCAAGTAGAAAAAACAGCAGGATAAGGAACAACAATACCGCGCCCTGGAAAAAAAATTGTGGGTAAAAGAGCGTTCGGCGGTCTTCTCTCCCATAGGTAGCGGGAAGCAACCGCCTGCACCTGAAGCTCACACCTAAGGACG
>JAUSPJ010000382.1 GCA_030655795.1 Fidelibacterota bacterium
GGTCCTTACTGGCTTTTAGGTTTTTGCCTTTAGAGTCAGGCAGGGTCAGCACATTCCGGGAACGTATTGTGCGGTTCTCTTTTACAATTGTGCCGGTCAGGCCTTCGCCAACCTTATGTTCGGCGACGTTAATCAGGTCTTTGGGAATTCCGTATCCCCCTTTGAGGACCAGGGTGTCTTTGTCGGTTTTTTTGCGTAGATAAATTTCACAGGTTTCCGAGCCGATGGTTTTGGCGGTGTTTTCCGCAACGAATTCCAGCAGGTCGCTGAGTTCAAAAAACGACAGAATCTGGGTGCCGACTTTCATCAGTAATTCGAGGTATTCGGCTTTCCGACGTTCCTGCCGCAAATATTCTGAATTGTCAATGGCCATAGCCACATAGCGGGCAATCAGGGAAAAGACCTCGAGGTCGGAATTGGTAAAATTTTTATTATCGGAAACTGTCCGGATCAGGCCGATAAAGCGCTCCTGATAGGATAAAAGCGGAACGGCCATGAAGGATTTGGCTTTCCGGTGGTCGGATTCGGTAAACTTGCCGACCCAGTGCAGATTTTCGCCCAGTTTTTCCAGATCGGAATCGGATTTTTTATTCAGATCACGAATCAGAAGCGGCTTCTGGTTATCAAACACCCAGCCGGTAAGTCCCTCGTTTCGCTTGTAAATTATTTCGTCAGTCGTGGGGGTTGACAGTCCGCTTGTTTTGACCATGCGAACCACATCGTCTTCGTCGTCATACAGGAAAATAGAGCAGCCTTTCCATTTGAAAATCTGAGGAATTAAGTCAACACTCTTTTCGATGATGCCATCCAGCGATCGTTCCCGAAATATTGAAATGACTTTCAGGACCTGATCAATGGTCAGGGCACTGATATCTTTTTTTCCGCTCATGATGATAATATCCGGTAGATTTTCAGCAGTTCCGGATCCAGCTGTTTTTTCTTTTCCCAGGATTCCGGCAGAGCCGTATAGGTGACATGATTATTGGACCAGCCTACCATAATATCGGTTTTACCCTTTAACAATGCATGAACGGCATGGTATCCCAGACGGCTGGCCAGCAGACGGTCGGTAGCGGTCGGACTGCCGCCCCGTTGGGTATGGCCCAGTACGCAGACATGACAGACAACATTAAAATTTTCTTTTAATTTGGCGGCAATTTCGTTGGCGGAGCCCAGTTTATGTCCTTCTGCAACGACCATCAGGCTGCTGGTTTTTCCCGCCTTTGACCAGGTTTTGATCATGTCGCCGAGGTATTCGAGGCTGGTGTCGGTTTCAGGGACGAGAATTTCTTCCGCGCCGCCGCAGATACCGACTTCGAGTGCAATGAAACCGGCGTGACGGCCCATGACTTCAACCAGAAAAATCCGGTCGTGGGACGCCGCGGTATCACGGATTTTATCGATGGAATCCAACGCTGTGTGAACTGCGGTGTCGTAGCCGATTGTCAGATCGGTGCCGTAGATATCGTTATCGATGGTGCCGGGGATTCCGACCACATTGATTTGGTGCTCATCATATAATGCATGAGCGCCGTGGAAGCTGCCGTCTCCGCCAATCACAACCAAATCATTAATGTCCCACTCTTTGAGGACGTCGGCGCCGCGCTTGCGGCCGGCTTTATGCCGGAATGCCTCACTGCGGGAGGTTTTCAGGAAGGTGCCGCCCTTCTGAATGATATTACTGACCGACCGGCGGGAGAGGGGCATCACTTCGCCTACGATTAATCCTTCGTAGCCCCCGTAAATACCAAAAACGTATATATCTTCATCGATAGCTGTGCGGACCACGGCCCGGATTGCGGCATTCATGCCGGGGGCGTCGCCCCCGCTTGTCAAAATAGCTAATCGTTTTATTTTTTGCATCTATATCCTGTAGGTTTATCAAAAAATCAAAAGAATATACTGCGAAACAGCCCAATTTTACAAGGTACTGGTAAAGAAGGGAAATTATTATTTGTTAGAGTTTATTGATAATATGATTCCTTATAAGTAAATTCACCCGATATTTTTTCAAAAACTAATTAACCATAAAAGAGGAGTTTTAAAATGAGTACAATAATTGATGTAAATGCCCGGGAGATTTTAGATTCCCGTGGTAATCCTACCATTGAAGTGGAACTGTTGACCGAAAGCGGTTTTTACGGCAGCGCCGCCGTGCCGTCCGGTGCATCCACAGGTGAGCACGAAGCCGTTGAACTGCGGGATGGCGATAAGAGCCGCTTTATGGGCAAAGGCGTATTAAGGGCGGTTCAGAATGTAAACGAAATAATCGCCCCGGAAATCATTGGCGAAGACGTGCTGGATCAGGCATACATTGATAATCTCTTAATTGATATCGATGGAACTCCCAACAAAAGTAAACTGGGCGCCAATGCGACCCTCGGTGTTTCGCTGGCTGTAGCCAAAGCCGCCGCCGATGTCGTCGGTTTACCGCTCTACAAATACATTGGCGGCACCAATGCCCGCGTACTGCCCGTTCCGATGATGAATATTCTGAACGGCGGCAGCCATGCTGATAATAATGTTGATTTACAGGAATTTATGATTTTTCCGGCGGGCGCTAGCTCGTTCAGCGAAGCGCTGAGAATGGGCGTCGAGACATTTCATCACCTGAAGTCCGTACTGAAAGCGAAAGGCCTGAACACAGCCGTGGGCGATGAAGGTGGATTTGCACCGAACCTGCGCTCAAATATTGAAGCCATTGAAGTTATCCTTGAAGCCGCCGAAAAAACGGGTTATAAAATTGGTAAAGAGCTGTTTATCGCACTGGACCCGGCATCT
>JAUSPJ010000386.1 GCA_030655795.1 Fidelibacterota bacterium
TATCAGCGCAAGGGGGTCTTTTGCCGGAACTGCCTGTATATTGATTTATCTCCCCAAACGGAATGTCCCGAGCATGGCGGCCCTTTAGAGCGCACACACAATATTATCGAACATATGTTACACAATGCTCTTCAACAGGGCGTGGATATTCAGTTTATTCAGCAGCCAATGGAAAAATATGGCAGTCTGGCTGCTATCCTTCGGTACCCGATTCCCGGTTAAATGAATGCCAGTTCCAAATCCGCTGCGGAGGTTTTTATAATTGAAAGTGAAAAGGCTATGAAAGACTCTTCAATTAACAATTTAAGTCATCTGTCTAACTTGCTTATTTTCATTATTTTTTCCTTGACATTCTCCCGATATGAAGACTATATTTTTCTGAATGCAACGCCATCGTGTCAACTGTTAATTTTTAGACACTTTATACCCGAAGGTGTGGGATTATGAAAGTAAAAATATTTTTTGCGGCCTTTCTTGTAGTTCCTCTTTTGCAGAGTTGCAGCCTCTTCGGCAGCAAATCCGCAGACAAGAGTGAAACAGAGTCAGTTCAGACGGCTCAACCGACGAGCCAAACCCAACAGCAAGCGGTTGCCACCCCCGGCGCTGCTACCAGCAGCGTTGGCGCAAAGCAGCCCCAGGCGGTGGCCACTGCCCCGGGGCGGAGCAGCAGCGCTGACCAGGATTATGTGGTAAATGAACTGACCTTTGAAGTTAAAAAGCTCTCCGCCGAGCTGAAGCACCTGCGATCCCAGATACAGGATCTGCAGGCCAACAGCCAGATGTGGATGAATCCGCTGGCCATGTACGATAAGGAAATTATCACGGACAACGGTACTTCAATCTACGGGAAAATCATTTACCAGGATGACAAAATTGTCAAGGTTGAAACCCTGATCGGATACTTGGTTCTTGAGAAAGCCTCGATTGTTCGGGTCATCACCAATGTACCCGAAGAACCGGCTCAGAAATATGTTCCGGCGGAGCTGGTAAGTGATGTTCAAAAGAGCGGCTATCCCCAGGTTCCTCAGGCGGCCTATGTTTCCAAAAGCGGCGAGCCGGCCCAGCTACCCGAAAGCAGTGTGAAAACGCCCAATTGCGTTCTTGTTGGCAACATCAATGAACGCAAGGACCGTTCCGGCAACACTATTTTTTCCGGCGAAGTGAAAAATATCGGCGCCCGCCGGGCGGATTTTGTGAAAGTCAACTTTGTTTTTCGAAAGAATTGGAGTGGTGATACCAAAACCCGCACCGCTTTTGTGGAAGGCACCTATTTTACCTTTGAGAATTCTGGAATTACTACGAATAATTCTCTGCTTCCCGGAGCGACCGGAAAATTTGAGCTGATTATTCCGAAGGATTTTGGTAGCTTTATCGGTTATTCGTACACCATTGAATGGGAGCAGTATAAATAATGGGAATGTCTGCCGTCAAAATCCTATGCATCGGTTTTTTGGTAGTTTCGGTCGGTTTTTCACAAACCGATTCCACCCTGATCGATATTTCTGAAAAGAAAGCCGAACTCAACGAAAAAAATGTGAAGGTTCTTGAACTGCAATCGAATCTCAGTAACAATGATGGTGAATTACAGACTATTCGTGACGAAATTGAAAAACTGAAAACATACAATAAGCGACTCCAGGACTCCCTGTTCACCAAACAGGTGGAAATTGATTCTATGAGAGAGCAGCAGAATCAGGTTGAAAATTTCAAAATGATCGTTACTGCATTTGATGAGGACAAGGCCCTCACCGATGAGATATTGGGATCCATAAAGGCAAGTGACATATCGTCTAAAGATACAGTTTCGGCGGTTCCGGATGTGGATGATTCGGAGTACCGAACCTTATATAACGAAGCCTTAAATTTATATTTTGACCGGGACTACCCGGCCAGTGTCGATAAATTTCGGAAATTACTAAAGTTGAGCCAACGCCATCCTCTGGCCGACAATTGCCAGTACTGGCTTGGTGAAAATCTCTATTCCCAGGAAAAATATTCCCAGGCGATTGAGGAGTTTAAAAAAGTCGGACCACTGGGTGACGGTAACAAGGCCGATGCGGCGCTGTTTAAAATTGGCATGAGCCACCTGAAAATGAATCACCAGTCTCAGGCGCTGAGCGTATTTAAACAGTTGGAAAAGCAGTTTCCCGGCAGTGAATTGCTGGAAAAAGCGCAGCAATATTTGACAACACAAGAAAAGTTTTGAATGGAAACATGATTCGAATTGCACTTATCCTTGTTATTCCCTTCGCCATATCAGCTCAGGATGCCGATAGCAGTCGAGGGAAAACCAATCAAGGTTTTATGTACGATTTAGGGATTAAGATTGAGCCAGCGAGGGAGTCTGCCCCCTTTCAAGGCATTGGCGTTGCGAATCCAGGTTTGGTTCACATTCAGAACCAAATGGACTCCCTCTCTTTGGCTTTTTCTCAATACACTGACAAAACCGCAAGACAATTGCAGACATTGCAACAGTGTGTGGATTCGCTGGAACTTGAAAACCAGCGGCTTAAAAACCAGGTATTCCGGTCGCCTTATGCCGCACTTGGAAATCCCCGGACGCTTTACTCTAAAAAAGAAGGAGAGCGGTTTTATCAGAAGGGCAATGATGCCTATTTTAACAAGAATTACCAAATCGCCGCGGACTATTTTCTCAAGAGTATTGATAGTGATTTACCAGGCTCGGTGGTCGGTGACGCCTATTTCCAGATCGGAAACTGTTATATTCATCTGAAGGATGAATATCTGGCGCTGGAATATTTGAAAAAAGTGGTGGAATATCCTCTTTGTGAAAACCTGGATGACGCTCTTTTCCTGTCAGCGGTAACCTATCGAAAGCTAGGCAATAAAGAAATGGCGGCAAATTTTTTAAAACGGCTTCTCAGAAGATTTCCGGAAGGCCAGATGGCAAAGCTGGCGGATCTGGAATTGAAGCGATTGGGTACCATGGATTGAGACCAAAACGGAGTATGAATTAATGATAAAACGTGGTTATATCCTGATTTTTATTTATGTGATGTTGACGGTTGCGCTTTCCGGACAGATTACCCGGGTAGCTTTTACCAAACCCGGTTACATGATGAAAATCCCGACGAGCAGTATTTACCGAACACCCTATATTTTCCGAACCGGTATCAGCACGGATATCTACGGATTTGTGGATACCCTGATTACCCGGGGTGTGTTCTTTGAAACTGATTTGTCGAATACATTTAAAATCGGTGTTACCTCAATTCAGGGACTCGGAGCCAGCCCGCCGGTTGAATTCGGTCTGCATTTTCAAAAACGACTTTTTGTTTATGGTGATATCAGTTTTTCGGCGGGGGTGCATGATCTGGTCCTGAAACAGGGGGATAAGGAACTGAATATTGACACAAAAACCTTGTCTATATTCGGTGTGATCAGTAATGAAAAACAATTTGAAAACAGTAATTTATATACCTATATGGGATTTGGAACCGGCGGCCTGGCAACCGGATTCGGAAGCGATTCGGCGACCAGTGCGGGTGTATTTGCCGGAGTGCTGCTGCACACCAGTATATTGGCTGACCGGGGCGGCATCGAGTTCATCGGCGAATTTGACGGTGGCGGTGTAAATGCCGGTGTCCGGATTCCATTTACCAAGGATTACAATTTAACACTGGGAGTGAATAACCTGGTTAAACTGTACAACTTCGCCGCTAAAGACTTTGATCTTGCTTCAGTGGGTAACTATCCCAGCCTGAATATTGGTCTGGATTTCCGGATTCCCCGGGTAAAACCGGAAAGCGCCCGCCGCCGCCGATTAGAGGGGATGGTTGACGAAGAAACGCAGCTGATACTGGATATGGAAGAGCAATTTGCCACGAAGCTGGATTCAACCCTGAGAGCGGCTGATTATGAGATCGCTAAACTCAAAGATTCGTTAAAAGTGTTCGAATCTGAAATAAAGTATTTGACCAGCGAGGTTGCGCAGTTACGGCAGAAAACAGCGGTGCTGGAAGATTCGGTGCGTTCCGCTAAATTAGCCAAACACGCTATGGAACAGAATATTAATCTGGCCCTGAAGCACCTCTCCCGTTCGCTGAGATATTTCTATGCCGGCGATTACCGTGAGGCGCTGCAGGAAGTTGAGGCTTCCATTGATCTGAATTCCAATCTGGCGCTGGCGTATGCCCGCCGTGGTTCCATTTATTACAAACTGGGTGATATTGACAGGGCGACAATCAACTGGAATCTGGCGCTTCGGATCGATCCGGAATACGATGATGTCCGCAATATATTGAGGGCCCTGAATGAAAACCGGTTAAGAAGCACAGGGTCAACTCAAAAGGAATAAAGGATTAGTTTATGGATATAGCGAGTTTAATAGGTGTTTTTGCCGGAATCGGTCTGATTGTATTAGGAATCTATCAATTAACTCCAAATTTTATTGTTTTCGTCAGTTATTCCAGTTTTTTAATTGTTGCCGGAGGATCTTTCGCGGCTACTCTGTTAAGTTTTTCCCTGCAAGATGTGTTTGGATTGTTGCGCTCGACAATTGCTGTATTTAAAAAAGAGAAAATTAATATGCCTGGCGAGGTCGAAGCGATTATAGAGATGGCGCCGATTGCCCGAAAAAGCATGCAGGAGATGGAAAAATCATTGGGCAACGTAAAGAATTTCTTCCTTCGGGATGGACTTCAAATGGTTGTGGACGGCTACAATCCCAATGAAATCCGGGAGATACTCGAAACCCGGATTGAGAATCGGATACTGCGTGAGAAAAGTGAGGCCAACGTCTTGCGAACCATGGGTAAATACTCGCCGGCTTTTGGGATGATCGGAACCCTGATCGGTCTCGTCGTGATGCTCTATGGTATGGCCGATATAGCCGGTGGTGGTGAAGACCCTATGTCAGTTCTGGGCGCCGGTATGGGCGCAGCCTTAATCACCACGTTTTATGGTACAATTCTGGCGAACATGTTCTTTAATCCGATGGCTGAGAAATTTGAAACCCGGATTAAAAAGCAGACGACCATGCAGCAGATGCTGATTGAAGGGGCGTTACTGATTCATGCCCGGAAGCATCCGTTGATTGTCCGGGAAAAGCTGAATTCCTATTTAAGACCTCGTGACTGGAAAAAACCCGAGGAATAAGGATATATGGCTGAAGAAGTCAAACGAAAGAAAAAGAATTTACACGAAGAAGCGGGCGGCGAAGAAGCGGAACCGTGGTTATTGACCTATGGTGATATGATGACGCTGCTGATGACCTTTTTTGTACTGCTGTTTTCCATGTCCACTATTGACCCGGTAAAGCTGGAACAGTTTGGCGATTCTGTGGGCGAGGCCCTGGGTAAAAAGACCAAAGTCAAGAAATATTCCCTGGCGGAAATTTATAAGGACGTGGTACAAGTTATTGAGGATGAAAATTTGCAGGATCAAATCCGGGTTGAAACCAGTGAACGGGGAGTGGCCATTAAGATTCCCAGTGAGATATCCTTCGGTATCGGCAGTGCCGATTTAAATCCCCGAATCTATACGATTTTGAATAAATTCGAAGATATGATGATGAAATCAACCTATCCGATTGCAATTGAAGGGCACACCGATAATGTGCCCATGCGGTCGGCTATGTTTCCATCGAATTGGGAACTGTCAACTTCACGTGCAGCTCAGGTAGTCCGCTACTATATTGTACGTGGTGTTTCTCCGGAGCGATTCCAGGCAATCGGTTATGCCGACACACGGCCGCGTGCTCCCGGGGCAACCATTAAAGAAGCCAATTCGAGTTCCGACCGGATGGCCATGAATCGGCGGGTTGAGATATTCTTTCTGACAATTCAATAAATTAGGAGAAGTGTGATGCTCAATAGTCGGAGAAGTATTAATAAATGGGTGGTTATTGGTGTAATTCTGCTTTTGGCAGTTATATGGACCCCATCTCAGGACA
>JAUSPJ010000387.1 GCA_030655795.1 Fidelibacterota bacterium
ATCTCAATTGAAAAAGATAATCACGGCAAGCTTCTTCAGTGCTGAATCTTGCTTCAAATTCAAGAAGCGTTTTGGGGTAATCTTCCATTACCCCTTAATCTACATATAGTATTAACAGTAGTCAAGTGCATACCCCCGTTTATTTTTTATGAATACACAGCCAGAATTTCTTCCCTGGTTTTCCCAAGAATATTTAGACGTTTGCCAACTTTGCAAAAAGCAGAAATTGTGTGGTCCAGGTCTGCGCGGCTATGAGCAGCGGACAGCTGCACCCGAATCCGGGCTTTTCCTATCGGAACCACCGGATAGGCAAATCCTATCACATAAACGCCCTCGTCTAAAAGCATATCTGCCATTTTTAAGGCCAATGGTTCGTGGAATGTCATCACCGGTACGATGGCCGTCTCGCCCGGAACAATCTGAAATCCGGCTTTCGTCATCTGCTCCCGAAAATATTTTGTATTGCGGATAATGGTATCCCGGAGTTCGTGGGAAGCCCCGAGCATTTTAATGACATGTAATGTGGCGCCGACAATGACGGGCGCCAAGGAATTTGAAAACAGATATGGTCGGGATCGTTGACGCAACATCTCAATAATTTCTTTGCGGCCTGCCGTACAAGCTCCGGATGCGCCCCCTAACGCTTTGCCAAAGGTAGTTGTAATGATGTCCACCCGCCCCATTACGCCATGATGCTCGGCTGTTCCACGGCCGGTTGAACCTATATAGCCCGTGGCGTGAGAATCATCTACCATCACCAGGGCGTCATATTTATCTGCCAGAACACAGATTTTATCCAGCCGGGCAATGTCGCCGTCCATGGAAAAAACTCCATCGGTAGCAATTAACCGGTATTTCGCAGATTCCGATTGCTGCAGACACCATTCAAGATCTTCCATATCCGAATGTTTGTAGCGGAATCGTTTGGCTTTACACAGCCGAACGCCATCAATGATCGAGGCGTGGTTCAGTTCGTCGGAAATAATCATCGAATCCGCCCCTAAAAGCGGTTCAAACACACCCCCGTTTGCATCAAAAGCAGCGGCATACAAAATTGCATCTTCGGTTCCCAGGAATGTTGACACCGCTTCTTCCAGCCCTTTGTGGATATGCTGGGTCCCACAGATAAACCTGACCGAAGACAAACCATATCCCCATTTCTCAATTGTTTCCGTGGCCGATTTGATCACCTCCGGATGATTCGATAATCCGAGGTAGTTGTTCGCGCAAAAATTCAACACCGTTTTTCCGCCCAAAACAGTAATGCTGGCCCCCTGTGGAGATATAATAATGCGTTCTTTTTTATAAAGCCCTTTTGATTGCAGGGCTTTTAATTCTGTCTGTAAGTCTTGCTTTATTCTACCGTACAATACCCGCTCTACTTTTCAATAATAATAATGGCGTTAGCCATGGTTTTCAGATGGGACATTGAAACATGAATTTTTCCAAATGCATGCTGAGTCGCAAAATCCCTGGCATTGCCGGTTAATACAATTTCCGGTTTGCCCTGTTCGTCATTTTCAATTGAAATTTCATGAAAGGCAAGTCCGCCGCGATAGCCGGTGCCGATCGCCTTGAAAAATGCCTCTTTGGCGGCATAGCGGGCGGCGTAATGCTGGGCTTTATTTACTTTAAAGGATTCGCAATAGTCGATTTCCCGGGCGGAAAATATTTTTTCCTTGAAACGAGTATCGCTATCCACCTGTTTTGCGATTCGATTCACTTCAATAACATCTATACCAATGCCATAAATCATCTTGATACCGGACTATTTCTGCAATTTTATCTTTAAGTGTTTCAACATATCCTGCGTCATTTTATTCAGATTGTATTCCGGCTGCCAGCCCCATTCTTCCCGGGCGGCCGAATCGTCCATGGAATCCGGCCAGGAGTCCGCAATACCCTGGCGAACCGGATCGATTTTATAATCAATGGTAAAACCATGAATGTGTTCCCGAATTGACGCAGCCAGCAATTCCGGATCGATGCTCATCGCCGTCACGTTAAAGGCATTGCGGTGAATCAGTTTGGCCGAATCGGCTTCCATTAAATTAATCGCAGCATTAATTGCATCGGGCATATACATCATATCAAGATAGACGCCGGCTTTCAAAAAGCAAGTGTATTTTTTATTTTTAATGGCTTCATAGTAGATTTCCACAGCGTAATCAGTTGTACCGCCACCGGGTAATGTTTTATAGGAAATAATCCCGGGATACCGCACTCCACGTGTGTCAACATTAAACCGTTTATGGTAATAATCGCAGAGCAGTTCGCCGGCAACTTTCGTGACGCCGTACATCGTGTTCGGGCGCTGAATCGTATCCTGGGGAGTCTTGTCATGGGGCGTCGACAATCCAAAAGCACCGATACTGCTCGGTGTAAACACAGAGCAACCGAATTCGCGGGCGACTTCTAGAACATTGTATAAACCATTCATATTGACATTCCAGGCTTGTTGCGGTTTAGCCTCTGCAACAGCCGACAAAAGCGCAGCAAGATGATAGATAGTTTTTATATCGTGTTTTTTAACCAAATCAGCGATCTTTGTTGGATCAGTAACATCCAGTACCGCATGTTCACAATCAGCAATTTGATCATCACCGGTTTTTTTTCGAATATCGGTAACAATTACATTGCCTTTCCCGTAGCGCTCACACAAGGCATTCGCCAATTCAGAACCGATCTGTCCAAGAGAGCCGGTAACTAAAATCTTATTCATAAATTTCTCCCGTTAAACCACACTTTTTCAGTATTGAGAAAACTTGCTCTGCAAGGATAATAAAATAATGAATTTTTTCCTCTTTCACTCCTCATTTTTATGAGGAACGGTACATCTTAAATACAAAAACCACGCCATATTGCATATCGGGCTACTTTAATTTCTTTGAATCAAACATTCCTACCAATATCTTTTGCGGTGGTTTAGATAATAAAGGAGCATATTGTTTTTCGTCTGGTCAAGTTTTTTAATTTCGATTTTACTTTTATTGGCCGTCGGCCGAAAAAATATCTGGCTGGGTTTAATGGTTTCTTCGTTCATCCTTGGTGTTTTGAACTTACCTTTTACGGATGTTGGCGCTATTTTCATAAAAACAATTGGTGACCCATCAATCTTCTTGCTGGCGCTCGCGGTAGGAATTATGCCTGTTATCGGCGGAGCACTCAGCGAATCCGGCCTGATAAAAGACCTGATTCAGTCGCTGAACATGCGCAGTAAAACCTTTCTCTTTATGGCGCCGGCGTTTATGGGTATGCTCACTATGCCGGGCGGCGCCTTGCTATCAGCGCCGGTGATTGCCAATGTCGGCAGCGGGGCCACAAAAGCCGACTATGCAGCCATCAACATCTGGTTTCGGCATATTCTGGTCATGATCTATCCCCTCGCCGGGCTGCTTGCAACGACCAAAATGGCCGGAATCGATCTCTATACCGAAGTTCTGTATCTGCTGCCAGCCTTCCTGCTATTGACTCTTCTGGGGTATTTATTTATTCTCAGACCCATTAAAGACAACAGCGCTCTCACCGGCACACACAAGTCCCGAAAAATACTGCAACCGATCGGGGCCGTTATGATCGCTCCGGTCATTCATATAATTGGTAAATCCCTATTTCCGAATATGATGGAGGAAATTCCGCTGATTGTCGGCGTGCTGCTTTCTCTCGGATTAACGTTTCATTTCGGCAAATTACCACTGAAAGAATTAGGGCCGATCACACTCAAAATGCGTCCCTGGCGCTTTTTTCTGCTGATTCTGGGAATGTTTATTTTTCTGAATGTCTTTAAGGCCACCGATGCGTCAGCCGCAATCGCCGCGATTGCATTTAATAAAACATTTCTGATCGTTGGAATTGCCCTGTTTTTAGGCTTCGTGACCGGCCGGGTACAGGTGCCGGTATCGATTCTGTTGCCGATATATTATGCCGGATTCGGCGCTGAGACAATGTCGCCCATGGTGTTTGCGGAGATGT
>JAUSPJ010000003.1 GCA_030655795.1 Fidelibacterota bacterium
CATGTTTGATTATCGATGTCCGGAATGCGGTAGAGGGACTGTCCTTGGCACTGAAAAACAAAATTATCAAATAAGGGTTGATGGGGTTGAATTTTACATCCCAAAGGCAGTTATTGGGATTTGTGATAGTTGTGGAGCTATCAATTATGACGGAAAAGAAATGCATCGTTGGGAGCAGGTATACAAACAATGGCAGACAAAATCTGAGAGATATGTATCCCCTCAACAGATTAAAGAAATCCGGGAAAGCCTGTCTTTGAATCAAAATGAGTTTGCGGATTATATCGGCGTCAGCCGTCAATCTCTGGCAGCCTGGGAAAATGAAAAACGGGCGCAGGTTCAGCCAAACAACGTTGATATTATCCTCAGAATTCTCTATGATGAAATCGGTAGAATCAGCCGTCCTGTATCTCAAAAAATGTTTACTGAATACTATAGACGAACCGGAAAATTAGCATTTACACAAGAACAGGTTGTTACTGAGAATAAAGAAGAAATCATATCCAGGATTTTACCGATTACTACATATAATATTATTCGTGAAAAAGCACAAAAAAACAATTCCAGCGTTTTTACTGAAATTGTAAGGTTGTGCGAAACCTGTCCGAGGGAATCTTCGATCAAACTGACGGATACGTATGTGAAATCTGTTTGGGGAACAGGTGAAAAATCTGAAACAATGACAATACTAATGAATAATGATAAATTTTCACACTCATTTTCATATAATTTAAAAAAGGAAGATGATCCGAAATATGCCTATAGCAAAAACTAAAAAACAAGCAATTCCAAAGGACTACAAAAAAGCAGTTCCCAATATCAACTTGGTTGATATCATTTTTCAGTCAGGCTCATGGGAGGTTTTTCGGGAAAAATTAGGTGAAGAGAATCATATCGACCTTGAGTTTGATACTGAAGTATTGGAGCAAGACAGCAACCATACGGTATTTAAACAAAAATTCTCAGTAAAAGTGATTGCTAAAGATCAGAAGGACTCCGCTGTAACCATCAATTGTAATATTATTGTGACGTGCGAATCGGAGACTGAAATTACCAAAGAATTTTGGAAGGCCTATCAGCAGATCAGTCTTCCTGTAATAACCGTACCCTATTTCCGCGAGTGTGTGTATAGTATTTCCGGGAAAATGGGTATCCCGCCTATCGTAGTTCCTCACTGGGTGAAATAGGTTTACGATAGTGTTTTTTACCGTGATAGAATATGCTCTCATTGCAGCCGATATATTTTTTAGGGACGAATGAGTAGGATTTTCCACAATTCCGGAGTGTTCACTTTTTGTTCCGGGAATATACCTGTTTGACAAATTCATAAATGATATTAAATTGATTCAGGACACGAAAAGAGTATTATGTGCATTCATTTAACCTTTGAGTATAAAAAAGCCGCCCAGTGCCTGAATTATTTCGCCATTCAGGAGGGTGGCAAAATCAACAAGATGAAAGCCTTGAAACTGGTGTATTTTGCGGACCGCTATCATCTGCGGAAATATGGCCGTCCGATCACGAATGACGAATACTTTGCCATGGAGTATGGTCCTGTTCCATCCAATGTCAGAGATATTTGTGAGATGAATGATTCCCAGTTTGGCAGTTTTGAGAAAGATTATTATGCTCGGTTTTTATCATCAATTGATCAGTATGAATATCGGTCCGCATCAGCGTTGGACACCGACGTATTGTCTGCATCCGATCTTGAAGCGCTGGAAATATCCTGGAAAACCTTTGGCGCTAAAAATCAATACGAACTGGCCGACATCGCCCATAAATACCCGGAGTGGCTGAAACACCAGGAAATGCTAAAAACCAGTCCCCGTATCCGTATGAATCTTGAGGATTTTTTAGCAGATTCCGGAATAGAGCCTGTCCTCTGCTGGAGTCTTACTCCTGATGATCGGACAGACCGTATCGAACAGTTAAAAGAGAACTCCCATATCGAATCTCTCTGGAGATAAAGATTGCCTGAGTTTTCGCCGGAAGCCCGGATAAAAGCCTCCATTCAGCCCGGTTCAGTTTACTATTTTCCCGATGAAGAATTAAGCTCTCCCGAACCGCATTACTTTATTGTACTTAATCACAATCCGTCAGACGATATGGTACTGCTGTTAGTCTGTTCGTCTTCTCAAATAGAGAAAGTAAAACGCCGTCGTTCCGGTTTGCCAGGTACATGTATCGAGATCGTCATGAGCGATTATAAGGATTTCACTGTTGATTCTATCGTAGATTGCAATAATGTCTTTAAGCGAAGCATTAATCATCTGGTTAATAAATTAACATCCGGCGACTTGAAGATAAAAAGTGAAATGAATTTCGCCATTGTGCAACGCCTGCGTTCGGCAGTTTTAAATAGCACATTAGTATCCAGAGAAGATAAACAGATGCTTATTGTTGAATAATCATCACAGTCTGAAAATCATTGAGAATTTATATGAAAAAAATTTATTCTTGCATTATGGTGATATGTATATCCATAACTTTATTTTCCCAGACTCTCGTTTTCGAGGGCAACTTCGGGGAAAAACAGTATGACATAAACACGATTCGGAATATCCGGTTTACAATCGACGATTCTCTGTCCACTCACTCACTCAGCCTGCATACCGCGACCGGTATCCGGCAATTTGCGTTAATGGACATCGACACCGTTTTTTTCAAAGACTCTACCCTTTTATCAATTACTCACAATGGAGAAACTTCCGATTTTCGGACAGTCGATGTGGATTATTTTGATATTTGCCCGATTTATCTTCCCGACCGACCACCAAATGCATTACAAGGATCACAGTTCATGCAGACCATCCTGAATATGGAATTCGATCAGCGTGAACCTTTGATCCGGGACCAGATTTTAGCCGGCAACATTCCTGATTTTTTGAGGAATTTGATTACACTTTCGTCCCAATTCCAGGATGTGAATGGTGTCTCTCACACAGTTGAATATGATGTTCTTCCCGATTACCTGGCCATCGGCTCAAATAACGATTTTTGTCGAAATCCCATGGGGCCCGAAAGCGCTCAGGCGATTGCTGATGCTTTTGGATGTATTCTACCAACCAGAAAGTTAGTTGACGATATCTGGAAACACGCGACCGTTCATTTATCTCCCATACCCTATGCACCAGTGGGTACTGAAAACAATAAAGTGTACAAATTCATTCAGCATAACACCGATATTGAGGCTGCCCGTATAGCCGCCGGAGGACAGTTGGACGAACTCATTTCAGGAATAAAAAAGGATGTCGTGCTCACTAATATTCTACTAACCAAACCCGGATTTGTGGCCATCTACGGCTGGCACTACACAAGCGGTGTTCCAATTCAGCCATTGTACGTTGGCCATGTGGATTTTTATGTGGACTACAGTCATGGAATCCGCCTGATCAATGCGGTCATGCGAGTGGATGGAGTCCCGATGCGGGCTCAGGATATTCTGCGGGATCCTGTTCTGTACAAACT